>DATCRO010000307.1:0-8116 GCA_036569025.1 Burkholderiaceae bacterium | reverse complement strand
CCGTTCGTGCGCGCGTCCGCGCGCCAGGCCGCCATCGACCGCGGCATGGCCGAAGGCATGCACGTGGTGACGCTGTCGCGCTCGCTGATCGTGCCGTTCCTGACCTTCTCGAACCGGCGCGAGCTGCGCGAACGCGCATGGAAGGCCTGGGTCGGCCGCGGCGAGATCGAGGGCGAGACCGACAACCACGAGGTCGCGCGCGACATCCTGCGGCTGCGCCAGGAGCAGGCCTGGATGCACGGCCATTCGAGCTATGCCGAATACGCGCTCGCCAACACCATGGCCGGCAACGTGGCATCGGTCAACACGCTGCTGGACGACGTCTACTCGCGCGCGCTGACCGCGCTGCAGGACGAGCGCAAGGCGGTGCACGAGGCCTTGCGCGATGCCGGCGTGCCGGCGCCGTACATGGCCTGGGACTGGCGCTGGGGCTCGGAGAAGGTGCGCCAGCAGCGCTACGCGTTCGACGACGGCGAGGTCAAGCCGTACTTCTCGCTCGAGCGCATGGTGCAGGCCGCGTTCGACTGCGCGCAGCGGCTGTTCGGCATCCGCATGGTGCGCAACGACGCGATCCCCGTGTACCACCCGGACGTCGTGCCCTACGAGGTGCACGACGGCGACAGGCTGATCGGCATCTTCCTGCACGACAACTTCGCACGCCAGACCAAGCGGTCGGGCGCGTGGATGAGCGCGCTGCGCTGGCAGTGCCGCAACGGCGGCGTCGACCTGCCGGTCATCATGAACAACAACAACTTCGCCAAGGGTGCACCCGGCGAGCCGACGCTGCTGTCGTTCGACGACGCGCGCACGCTGTTCCACGAATTCGGCCACGGCCTGCACGGGCTGCTGTCGAACGTGACCTACCAGCGCCTGTCGGGCACCAACGTGCTGCGCGACTTCGTCGAGCTGCCGTCGCAGCTGTTCGAGCACTGGCTGCTGGAGCCCGAGGTGATCGCGCGCCACGCGCGCCACTGGCAGACGGGCGAGCCCATCCCCGAGACGCTGGTGCGCCGCCTGCAGGAGGCGCGCCGCTGGGGCCAGGCCTACGAGACGGTGCGCTACGCCGGCAGCGCGCTGGTGGACATGGCCGTGCATTCGCGCCAGGACAAGGAGCCGCCGCCGGACCTGCCCGAGTTCGAGGCCGCCACGCTCGCGCGCCTGAACCTTCCGCCCGAGGTCGGCATCAACCACCGCCTGCTGCACTTCCAGCACCTGTTCTCGGGCTCGGCGTACGCCGCGGGGTATTACGTCTACCTGTGGGCCGAGGTGCTGGACGCCGACGCGTTCGACGCGTTCAAGGAGGCGGGCAACGCGTTCGATCCGGCCACCGCGGCGCGCCTGCGCCAGTGCATCTACGGGGCCGGCGACAGCGTGGCGCCGCAGCAGGCCTACGCGTCGTTCCGCGGGCGCATGCCGTCGATCGAGCCGCTGCTGCGCAAGCGCGGGCTGCTGCCGGAGGACGTCGAGTACTGAGGGGTCTGGCCTCTCCTCACGTCGCCGCCATTTCGTCGCCATCGGCGATACGGCAACCGGCGACTTGAGGCGAAGGCCTGACCCCGAACGTCAGCCGATGATCGGGGTCAGGCCTTGGCCTCGAATCGCGGCCTGCATCACGGCTCGCGACGGACGTTGCCACGCGATTCGAGGAGAGGCCAGACCCCTCCGGCACCTTCGGGCGCTACTTCTTTTCTTCGGCGCAGCCCGCGTCCACGCCCTGGTCGGCCACCACGCGCCAGTGGCCGTCCGCATCCTTGCGCCAGATGCTGGTGAAGCGCCCGGTGACCTTGCCTTCGGGGTTGTGCACCAGGCCCGTCGAGATCGCGAAGCGACCGTCGGCGGTCGGGGCCACGGCGTCAGGGCCCCAGCTGAACGGCGCCTGCGCCCCCTCGAAGAAGCGCTTCCAGGCGTCGATCACGGCGGTGCGGCCGATCTGCGCGCTGCGGCCGTTGAACACCGCGTCCTCGGCGACGAAGTCGGTGAACCGGTCGAGCTTGCGGTCGGCCATCGTCCTGGCGAACGCGATCTCGCTGGCCCTGACCTCGGCGGCGATGGCCGCCAGGTCGTCGGCCGACGGTAGCGGCGCGGCGGCGAGCGCGTCGAACGCGCAGACGGACAGGGCGCAGGCGAGCAGGGCAGGGCGCATGGCGGATCGCTCCGGCAGTCGAGGTGCGGCGATTGTGGACGTGTGGCGCGCACGCCGCCATGCGGGCGCGCGGTCTTGACATGGCGCGCATGCGGGCGCAAAGTCGCGGCTCCCTTCAACCGTCTCGCCTTCAGGAGGTCGCCATGGATACCCAATTCGCCAGTGCGTCGACCGCCTTGTCGTCACGGTAATCGCAGGCTCCCGCAGACAGTCCTTCCGACTGAACGCCGCAGCCTCCGGTGCGAGGCCCCGCTCCAAGCAGAGCGCACCTGCCCGCACCGACGCCAGCCGGTTCCGACGCCCACACTCCCATCGCCGGCCTTGACCGTGCAAGGCCTTCGTTCGTTCGCGCTCACGCCGAGCTCGAGCGAAGCTGCCGCATCGCCGAACACGCGATGCGGCGCGTCCGGAACCTTTCCAAATGCACGATTCCTTCGATCTGCGCGCGCTGCGCGACATCGGACTTTCCCATGACACGGTGCAGGCCGCGCTCGCGCGACCGCGACCGGATGGCACGCGGCTGGCGCGCGTCATCGAGATCCAGCGCGACCACCTCGTTGCGCACGACGGCACCGACGCGCACGCGGTGCAGCCGACGCCGGCCCTGCGCGCGGCGCTGGAGCACGAGCACGACACCCTGGTCGTCGGCGACTGGGTGTGGTGGCGCGCGGCCGCGTCGGACGACGACCGCGGCTGGGTCGTCGCGCGCTTGCCCGCGCGCAACCGCGTGTCGCGCCGCGACCCGGCCGGCGGCCGCCAGGGGCTGGTGGCCAACATCGACACCGCGCTCATCGTCATGGGCCTCGACCACGACTTCAACCTGCGCCGCCTCGACCGCTTCCTCGTGCTCGCCCACTCCGCCGACGCGCGCGTGGTGGTCGTGCTCACCAAGGCCGACGCGTGCGGCGACCCTGCGGGCGCGATCGCGCGCGTGCGCGCGCACCTGGGCGACGCGCGCGACGACGTCGCGGTGCTGGCCGTCGACGGCCGCTCGCACGACACCGTGGCCGCGCTCGCGCCCTGGCTCGTGCGCGGCGCGACGCTGGTGACGCTGGGCTCCAGCGGCGCGGGCAAGACGACGCTCACCAACACGCTGGCGGGCGCCGCCGCGCTCACCGGCGCGGTGCGTGCCACCGACGAACGCGGCCAGCACACGACGACGGTGCGCACGCTGCATCGCACCGATGGCGGCGCCTGCCTGATCGACACGCCGGGCCTGCGCCAGCTGTGGCTCGACGCCAACGCCGACACGCTCAACGACGCCTTCCCCGAGATCGGCATGCTGGCGCTCCGCTGCCGCTACCGCAACTGCCGCCACGCGCAGGAGCCTGGCTGCGCGGTGCGCGAACTGGTGCCGCGCGAGCGCCTCGTGAGCTTCCAGAAGCTGCTGCGCGAGGCCAATCGCGAGAGCGACGACATCTTCCAGCGGCGGCGGCATGTGGCCGTGATGAAGCAGCGGACGCGGGAGAACCGGGCACGCAATGCGGGGCGGGCCAACGGGGAGTGGTGATCCCATGGCGGTGGCACGCCGTTGCCGGGGGGGCTGGCCTCTCCTCGGATCGCGCTCGCTGTCTCCACCCGTCGATGCGCTGGCCGCGATTCGAGGCGAAGGCCTGACCTCGATCATCTGCACACGATCGGGGTCAGGCCTTCGCCTTCGTCCGCGATTCGATCAAGCGGCTTCGATCAGCAGAGCGCCGCGAACGAAGGAGAGGCCAGACCCCTCGGAGCCATGAAAAAAAAAAGAGGCCGCCCGTTGCGGGGCGGCCTTCTCGGTCGGCTCACGTCAGCGCCGAGGCGCCCGACGCTCAGCGGCCGCGGAAGCGCGGGTCGCGCGGGCCGTTGCCGCCCTGCTTGGCGCCGAAGCCCTTGCGCTCGCCGTAGCCTTCGCGCTGGGGACGATCACCGAACGACGGCCGGTCGCCATGCGGACGCGCGTGCGCGCGCTCGCCGCCTTCGCGGTTGAATGCCGGGCGATCGCCGCCGTCGCGATTGAACGCCGGACGATCGCCCTGCTGCGGACGCTGCCCACGGTAGTCGCCGCGGGGGCCGTCGTTGCGCTGGAACGGGTTGTCCGTGCGGAACGGGCGCTGCTCGCCGCCCTCGCGCTGGAACTGCGGACGGTCGCCGAACGGGCGGCGGTCGCCGTGCTGCTGCGGACGCTCGCCGAAGTGCGGGCGCTCGCCAGGGTGCTGCGGACGATCGCCGCCGTGGCCGAAGCGCGGGCGCTGCTCGCCGCCGAAGCCGGGGCGCTGGCCGAAGCCATCGCGGTCGCCGCCGCGATGGCCGCCGAAGCCGCCGCGCGGGCCGTTGTTGAAGTGGCTGCGGTGGCCGCCGTGCGGGCGCTCGTCGTCGAAGCGGCGCGGGCCGCCGGCGCGCGCCGGGGCGGGCGCGGGCAGGCGCGGCTCGAGGCCCGGGACGATCGCCACGGGCAGGTTGTTGCCCGTGAAGCGCTCGATGCGGCGGATCATGCCCAGGTCGCGGCGCTCGGCCAGCGTGATCGCCAGGCCCGAGCGGCCGGCACGGCCGGTGCGGCCGATGCGGTGCACGTGGTCTTCGGCCTTCATCGGCAGGCCGTAGTTGATGACGTGCGTGATCGTGGGCACGTCGATGCCGCGCGCGGCGACGTCGGTGGCGATCAGCACGCGCAGCTGGCGGCTGCGCAGCGCGCCCAGGACGCGGTTGCGGCGGCCTTGCGGCATGCCGCCGTGCAGCGCGGCGACCGAGTGGCCGATCTGCTGCAGGCGGTCGGCGAGCTCGTCGGCGTCACGCTGGGTGCTCGTGAAGACGACGGCCTGGTCCATGTCGCGGTCGGTCAGCAGCTGGTCCAGCAGGTCGTCGCGATGCTTGCGGTTGTCGGCCCAGTGCAGGCGCTGCTCGATCTGCGAGTGCTGCTCGGTGGGCGCCGAGACGCGGATGCGCTGCGCTTCGTGCGTCAGTTCCTTGGCGAGGTTGCCGACGTTGCCTTCGAACGTCGCGCTGAACATCATCGTCTGGCGTTCCTTGGACAGCTGCTCGGCGACGTGGTGGATGTCGTCGATGAAGCCCATGTCCAGCATGCGGTCGGCCTCGTCCAGCACCAGCAGCTCGACCTGCGACATCATGGCCTTGCCGCTGCCCATGTGGTCGATCAGGCGGCCGGGGGTGGCGATCAGGATGTCCAGCGGGCCGCGCAGGGCCTTGAGCTGGGCGTGGTACGGCACGCCGCCGACGATGGTGGCCACGCGCAGGCCCTGCACCATCTGGCCATAGACGGAACAGGCCTTGCTGACCTGCATCGCCAATTCGCGCGTGGGGGCGAGCACCAGCACGCGCGGGCCGCTCGGCTGGCCGCGCTCGCGCTTCTTGGCGGGGTCGCGGCGCGCCTCGATGATGCGCTGCAGCGCCGGCAGCACGAAGGCGGCGGTCTTGCCGCTGCCCGTGCGCGAGGACACCAGCAGGTCGACGCCGGAGATGGCGGCGGGGATGGCTTGCGCCTGGACTTCGGTCGGGTCGGTGTAGCCCGCTTCCTTGACGGAGCGGACGATCTCGGGCGCGAGGCCCAGGGTGTCGAAGCCGCCCGTGGCGGCTTCTTCAGGCAGGGCGTCTTGTTGGTCTTCGTTGCCCAGCGGGGATTGCGTATCGAAACTCATCAGTCACTTTCAAGCACGACGCAGCCCGCGCGCCTGGCCGGTCGGCCACGCACGAGGATGCGCCACGGCGCCGCCTGCCGGGTGAGGTCTCGGCAGCGCCAAACAGGTCGCGTAAAGAAGATAACGGGGCGGGCCGTCGCGTGCGCCAGGTGGCGAGCGGCGGGTGAATGCCCAGGAAACGTCTGGTAGCGACGGCATCGCCGCCGACCACAACCGTTTCCGAGTGCCGTTCACCGAGCAGGCCTCCAGGGATAACCCTGAGGTTTGTCGGATATCGGCAGCAGACCGGCTTGAAAGGGTCAGAGGGGATGAGCGAAGACGTGCGCGCCCTTTTGGTGCCTTGCCTATGACGGTCGGGCGTTCCTGAGAGTGCATTCGCAGCGTCAACTGGTATTTTGCCAGAATTTTCCACTTCGCGCACTGGTCTACCATGACGGGTTTGCTGCGCAGCACGTTCCGTGACGTGCTTCACGCGTCCCAAGTCGACCTCCGGGGACGCCCGCAGACACGACAACGACCGGGCCGCCCCACGAGGGCCGCGCCCATCCACCGCGAGACACCCATGCCCGAGAACAAGACGACCAAACCGATGAGCCACGTCCTGGTGGTGAGCGCCGACCCGGGCTGGCGAGAGGAGGTCGTCGCCGGCATCAACGCGGCCGCGCCGAAGCTCGACAACCCGTTCGACCTGCTGGCGATCGCCGCCGCCGATGCGGCCGCGGCCGTGGCCGCGGTGCTGGCCGACGGCGACATCCAGATCGTCGTGGTCGACCACGGCGAGCATGCGCCCGCGGGCAAGGCCGGAAAGGGCGCGGCGCGCCACCAGGATGTCGCGGCGATGGCGCAGGAGATCATCGCGCTGCGGCCGGAGCTGTCGCTGTACGTCACGCTGGTGGACGACGAGAACAAGCTGCTGCTGGAACAGCTGGCCAGCGATTCCGTGCACGGCTACTTCTATCGCGGCGAGCACGACTACGCGGGCTGGGCGCGCATCCTGGCCGCCGAGATCGCCGAGAAGTCCGCCACGCCGTTCTACGACGAGCTCAAGAACTACGTGCGCATGGCCAAGGACAGCTGGCACACGCCGGGCCACGCAGGCGGCGACTCCCTCAAGGGCAGCCCGTGGGTCGGCGACTTCTACGACTTCGCCGGCGAGAACCTGCTGCGCGCCGACCTGTCGGTGTCGGTGGAGATGCTCGACTCGCTGCTGCACCCGACCGGCGTCATCGTGCAGGCGCAGCGCCTGGCCGCGCAGGCCTTCGGCGCGCGCAAGACCTACTTCGCCACCAACGGCACGTCCACCGCCAACAAGGTGATCTTCCAGACGCTGCTGGCGCCCGGCGACAAGATGCTGCTGGATCGCAACTGCCACAAGTCGGTCCACCATGGCGTGATCCTGTCGGGCGCGCAGCCGGTGTACCTGGACTCGTCGGTCAACCGCAAGTACGGCCTGTTCGGCCCGGTGCCGCGCGCCACCGTGCTGGCCGCCATCGAGCAGCATCCGGACGCGCGCGTGCTGATCCTGACGTCCTGCACCTACGACGGCCTGCGCTACGACCTCAAGCCCATCATCGACGCCGCGCACGCCGCGGGCATCAAGGTGATCGTCGACGAGGCCTGGTACGGCCACGCGCGCTTCCATCCGGCGCTGCGCCCCACCGCGCTGGAGAGCGGCGCCGACTACTGCACGCAGAGCACGCACAAGGTGCTGTCGGCCTTCTCGCAGGCCAGCATGATCCACGTCAACGACCCGCTGTTCGACGAGCACCTGTTCCGCGAGAACTTCAACATGCACGCGTCGACCAGCCCGCAGTACAACCTGATCGCGAGCCTGGACGTGGCGCGCAAGCAGTCGGTGATGGAAGGCTACCGGCTGCTCGACCGCTCGCTGAAGTACGCGCAGGAGCTGCGCGAGAAGATCAACGCGACCGGCGTGTTCCGCGTGCTGGATCTGGCCGACCTGCTGCCCGAGGAACTCGCCGGCGACGGCATCCGCCTCGACCCGACGAAGATCACGGTGGACATCACCGCCTCGGGCTTCTCGTCGGACGAGCTGCGCGCCGAGCTGTTCGAGCGCTTCAACATCCAGGTCGAGAAGTCGACGCACAACACGCTCACGCTGCTGCTGACGGTGGGCACGACACGCTCGAAGGTGTCGCGCCTGTTCGACGCGCTGCTGCGCCTGTCCAAGGAGCGTCGTCCCGAGCGCGCGAGCGCCCGCATGCCCGAGCTGCCGCACTTCACGCGCCTCGCCTGCCTGCCGCGCGACGCGTTCTACGAGTACGGCGAGCGCATCCCGCTGCTGGACGACCAGGGCCAGCCGAACAAGGCCCTCGACGGC
>DATCRO010000306.1:0-5534 GCA_036569025.1 Burkholderiaceae bacterium | reverse complement strand
GCACGAAGCTGCGCATCGCCACCACGGCGCAGTGACCATGGCCTCGCCCCGCACGCTCGCCGCGCTCGGCGCCCTGTTCGCGCTCGCCGCGTGCGGCGGCGGAGGCGGCGGCACCAGCGCGCCCCCGCCGCCGCCGGCCGCCTCGACGGACGCGGTCCTGAGCGTCTCGCTGGCCGGTGGCGCCACGCCGGGCATCGACCACCTGTGGGTCACGGTCACCGGCGCGGCGATGCATGCCGACGCGACGCGCGTGTACGGCGACGGCGACCCCGGCTGGGTCGTGATGACGCTGCCCACGCCGGTCACGCTCGACCTGTCCGATCCGGCGCTGGCCAACGGCGCCTCGGTCTCGCTGATCAGGCAGAGCGTGTCCACGCTGGGCACCTACGCGCAGCTGCGCCTGCTGCTGGCGCCGTCCGATCCGTCGCTGGCCCCGCTGGCCTCGGCCACCGCCAAGGGCCTGCTGTTCAACGAGCAGGTGCAGTACACCGACGCGAACGGCGCGCACGTCGTGCCGCTGGAGGTGCCCGACGCGCAGGGCGGCCTGCGCGTGCTCATGCCGTTCACCCTCAGCGCCGACACGACGACGCCGTTGTCGATCGAGTGGAGCCCCGAACACTCGCTGGTGCGCCGCGCGGCCACCGGCGGCGGCGCCGACCGCTTCACGCTGCGCAACGAGCTGCAGGGCTACAACCAGACGCTGCTGACGGCGCTGAGCGACGGCAACCTGCAGATCGGCGGCAGCATCTTCGACTCGATCTCCGGCCAGCTCGACACCACGCAGTTCTGCACCGGCGCGAGCCACACGGGCTGCATCCACGACGTCGTGGCCACGGCCACCAGCCTTTCGGCCGACAAGCGCTTCTTCGCGGAGGCGCGCACCGTCAGCGTGGCGGCCGACGGCAGCTTCGAGCTGTACCCGCTGCCCAGCCAGTTCGCCTACGACGTCGTCATCCGCGGCGGCAACATGGAGACGATCGTGGTGCATGGCGTGGTCGTCGATCCCACCGGCATCCTCAAGCCCGCACCCACCGCGCTCAGCAGCAAGGCCACGCCCATCGTGCCGGTGCTCGATAGCGGCGAGCGCGCTGTCACCGTCACGAACGCGCTGGCGCCGACGTCCAGCCGCGTGTTCTTCGGCCAGACGATCGCCGGCACCGGCGGCGCCGGCGCCGATGTCCCGTACGAGATCGTGTCGGGCGCCGCCGATCCGGCGACCGGCCGGCTGCTGTACCCGGTCACGCTGCCGGGCGGCCCGTTGCATTACGCGAGCTTCAACAGCACGACCGACGGCAACGGCACGCCGCCGGCATTCACGACGGTGACGCCGGTGGAAGGCGCCGGCGCGTGGTCGACATGGTCGCAGGGCACGCTGGCCACGACGACCAGCGCGACGGCGCCGCTGAGCTCCGGCGCGACGACGGTGGCTGCGCCGCAGCCGGTCGCGGCCGCGGGCTTCACGACAGGCACGCTGACGGTCACGCTGGCAGGCACCGCCAGCAGCGGCGCGGACCATGCGGAGCTGATCGTCGCCAACGACGGCGGCGTGGTGAGCGTGGTCGACGTGTCGTCGCAGATCGCGTCGCACGGGGGCAGCACGACGATCAACGTGCCCAGCGGCTCGTCGTCGTCGGCGCCTGGTGCGGCAATCTACGCGGTGTCGGTGCGCACGTGGACCGGCAGCACCGAAGGCGCGAGCGCACACTGGTCGCGCACGGGCGCGCCGGTGGACCTGTCGACGTCGGCCACCGCCAACGTCAATCTCGTCCTCCCCTGAATGGCGCTTGCCTCGGGTCCGCGGCGCGGCCCGAGGACCTTTGCGGCCGCGTGGCTCAGTGCTTGCCGGGGATCGCGTCCAGGCCGGCCAGCGACAGCGGGAACATGAACGGCATGCCCATCATCGGCAGTCCCATGTTGATCGGGATCGGGGCCAGCGCCTTGTCGACCGCGAGCATCGTCTGCGTGATCTTGAGCGTGGTCTGGAAGCCCTGCGCCGCGTTCTGCAGGCGTTGCTGCTGCAGCTGGCGGTCGAGGTTCTGGGCGTCGCTCGCGAGCGCCGCGAGGCCGGCCTGCGCGTCGCTCGCGGACGCGCTCAGCGCGGTGTTGCCCTGGTCCTTCGTCGACAGCGCGCCGAGCGCGTTCAGCGCCGGGACGCTCAGGCCCTGGCCGTAGACCGCCGACATCTCCGTCTCGCTCAGCGCGCGCAGCTCGGTCGCGAACACCCCGGACGAGGCCAGCGCGAGGGCGGCGGCCACGACGAGGCCTTGGGGGATGCAGCTCAACTTCATTCGCGTCTCCAGCGGTTGCGGGGCGGCCGCGGCGGCGACCTGGCGGTCCGCTGCGGCGCATGCCCTGCATATCGACAGCTGCGCCGGGCGGATGAGCGGCCGTCGATCCGACTGCGAGAACTACTTCACGTCCGGCGCTGACCGGCGACGGCGCGCGCCTGCATCGATCGAACGACCGTGCACATCCGCTGGCGTCGAGGCGATGTGCAATCGTGATGCATGGACGGGTGCATCGCATACCGCACCCGGTATATACCAAGAAGCGAATCGTCCTCGCGCGCGCGATCGACCGTCCTGACCATCGCTTGAGTGGGACACGCTGGTGAGCGCGCGACCGGCCGCGCAGTCGAGCATGCGACGCAGGGGCCGGCGTCACCTTCAGCTCGCGCTGAAAGCCGCAGCGTTCGCCCCAAGTTCCATCCTGGGGATGGCGACGCCCCGTGGCCGGTGCTGTGATCCGCCTCAGCCAGCCGGCCCCGTCCTGCCCGCAAAGGATCGCCATGTCGACGCCGTACCTCGCCGAGATCCGCCTCACGAGCTTCACGTTCCCGCCCAAGGGCTGGGCGTTCTGCGACGGCCAGTTGCTCGCGATCAACCAGAACCAGGCGCTGTTCGCGGTCCTGGGCACGATGTACGGCGGCGACGGCCGCACCAATTTCGCGTTGCCCGACCTGCGGGGGCGCGCGGCGATGCATGCCTCGGCGACGCACCCGGCCGGCGAGGCCGGCGGCGAGGAGGCGCACACGCTCACCACCGGCGAGATGCCCGCGCACGGACACGCGCTGCGCGCGTCGGGCAAGGTGGCCGCGTCCTCGTCGCCCAACGGCGGCGTGCTGGCCGCGGTGCCGCGCGGCGGGACGCCGGCCTATGCCGCCGCCGGCAACCTGGTGCCGCTGAACCCCGCGGCCATCGCCGCGAGCGGCGGCAGCCAGCCGCACGAGAACCGGCCGCCCTATCTCACGCTGAACTTCATCATCGCGCTGCAAGGCATCTTCCCGTCCCGCAACTAGCGAGGTCCCATGTCTGAACCTTATGTCGGAGAGATCCGCCTGTTCGCAGGCAATTTCGCGCCGCAAGGCTGGGCCTTCTGCGACGGGCAGCTCCTGTCCATCGCGCAGAACGAGGTGTTGTTCGACCTGATCGGCACGATCTACGGCGGCGACGGCGTGTCCACGTTCCAGCTGCCCGACTTGCGCGGGCGCGTGCCGGTGCACCAGGGCAACGGCTACGTGCAGGGCCAGCAGGGCGGCCAGGAGACGGTGACGCTCGCGCTGGCCCAGATGCCGGCGCACCGCCACGCGATGAACGCGAGCACGTCGCCGGCCAGCGCCACGCAAGGACCGTCGCAGGTGCCGGGCAGCTCCGCGGCCATGCGCCTGTACGGCAGCGGCGCGCCGAACATGACGATGGCCTCCGACGCCCTCGCGCCTGCGGGCGCGGGCCAGCCGCACGAGAACATGCCGCCGTTCGCCGCGCTGAACTACATCATCTCGCTGTTCGGCATCTTCCCCTCGCAAAGCTGAAAGGACTGCCCCATGGCCGATCAATTCGTGGGCGAGGTGCGGATGTTCTGCGGCAACTTCGCGCCCGCCGGGTGGGCGCTCTGCAACGGCCAGCTGCTGCCGATCTCGCAGAACACCGCCCTCTTCTCATTGCTGGGCACCAACTACGGCGGCGACGGGCGTTCGACCTTCGCATTGCCCAACCTGCAGGGCGCGTTCGCGCTGCATGCCGGGGCCAGCGCCGGACCGGGCCTGAGCGCGCGAGTCACCGGCCAGGCCGGCGGCGCTGAGACGGTCGTGCTCACGACGTCGCAGTTGCCCGCGCACGGCCACGGCATGGCGGCGGTGTCCGGCGCCACCACCGGCACGCCCGACGCCGCGGTGAGCCTGGCGCCGACCTCCAACGGCAGCCCGCTGTACCGCGTGCCGGACAACGTCTGGCTCAACACGGCGCCCGGCGACATCGGCGCCAGCGGCGGCGGCGCGGCGCACAACAACCTGCCGCCGTACCTGGCCGTGACCTTCATCATCGCCCTGCAAGGCATCTTCCCCTCGCGCGCCTGAGGGCACGCCCCGCCATGACTGCCGTCGACGCCTTCACCCTGCGTGACGCGACGCCTTCCGACCGCGCGTTCCTGCTCGCGCTGTACACCAGCACGCGCGCCGACGAGTTCGCGCAGTTCGGCTGGCCGCCGGACATGGAGCGCGCCTTCATGCAACTGCAGTTCGAGGCCCAGCGCGGCGACTACGAGCGGCGTCATCCCCGTGCGCGCTGCCGCATCGTCGAGCTGCATGCCTGCCCGATCGGCCGCCTGTGGACGGCGCGCGAGCGCGACCGCATCGTCGTGCTCGACATCACGATCGTCGGCGACCTGCGCGGCCAGGGCATCGGCTCCGAGTGCCTGCGCGGCGTGCAGCGCCAGGCCGCGAACGCCGGGCTGGCCGTCGAGCTGCAGGTTGTCGTCGGCAATCCCGCGCAGCATCTTTACGAGCGCCTGGGCTTCCGCCAGGTCGGCGAATCCGGCGTCCGCCAGGAGATGTCCTGGCGCCTCGAGCCCGCCGCGGCGCCGGCGCCCCATTCCGAGGAGATCCATCATGAACAAGCGTGAATTCGTGGCGGGCGGCATGGCGGCGATGGTCGCGGCGCCGGCGCTCGCGCAGGCCGGAGGCGCACCGGCGCACGCGCCGCTGCAAGGCCTGCTGGCGCGCACGCGCCGCCTGCCCGACCTGGTCGAACGCGCCGGCGCCGACGCCTTCCAGGCCTACGTCGGCGAGCAGTTCGACATCGCCGCCGGCCCGGACTCCGGAAGGCGGCTGGCCGTCGCCGCGGTCGAGCGCGTCGCCCGCTGCCGGTCGACGGAGCAGTTCAACGTGGCGTTCACGCGCGTGGGGCCGGCGGCCCGGGGCGAGTCCGGCGTCGAGGGCGTGCGCGTGCTGGTGCACGGGACGGGACAGCGCCTGTCGCTGCACCTGGAGCCCGATGCCGCGGGCTACACGGCCCGCTTCAACCTGCTGGCCTGAGCCCTCAATCCGCCCTGGGGCGGTTCCACCAGATCGCTGCGCACAGCGCGAGGCCCACGCCGTAGAGCAGCCACGTCGGCGCGGTGAAGTACGAGTACAGCATCAGCGCCAGGCCGAGCCAGCGGATCGCGGGTCGCTCGACGGCCTTGCCGTAGCGCCAGGCCGCCAAGCCGACGAGGCTGAACAGCACGCAGCCGGCGATCCAGGCCGGGCTGGGCAGCAC
>DATCRO010000305.1:0-3791 GCA_036569025.1 Burkholderiaceae bacterium | reverse complement strand
GCTGGCGCTGATGCTGGCGCACCCGAACGTGCGGGCGGCGCGGGTGTCGACGGAAAAGCCCGACGTCTACCCGGACTGCGATTCGGTGGGCGTGGAAGTGTTCGGCCTGAAGGACGCAGCATGAGCCTCGAGGAACCCAGGTTCACGGCCGACGCGGCCGCCGCCGCGCCCGACGCGCAGGGCGAGGCCGCGCGCAAGAAGCACGCGTACGAGATCAACAAGCTGTCCAAGCGCCTGCACCGCCAGGTCGGCGCCGCCATCATCGACTTCAACATGATCGAGGAAGGCGACAAGGTCATGGTGTGCCTGTCCGGCGGCAAGGACAGCTACGCGATGCTGGACATCCTGCTGTCGCTGCGCGAGCGCTCGCCCGTGAAGTTCGAGCTGGTCGCCGTCAACCTCGACCAGAAGCAGCCCGGCTTCCCGGAGCACGTGCTGCCCGACTACCTGCGCTCGCGCGGGGTGCCGTTCCACATCGAGGAGCAGGACACGTACTCGATCGTGACCAAGCACATCGAGCCGGGCAAGACGATGTGCTCGCTGTGCTCGCGCCTGCGCCGCGGCATCCTGTACCGGGTGGCCAGCGAGCTGGGCTGCACCAAGATCGCGCTGGGCCACCACCGCGACGACATCGTCGTGACGATGTTCATGAACATGTTCTTCGGCAGCCGCATGAAGGGCATGCCGGCCAAGCTCGTGAGCGACGACGGCAAGAACGTCGTCATCCGGCCGCTGGCCTACGTCGACGAGACCGACCTCGTGCGCTGGGCGGAGCACCGCCAGTTCCCGATCATCCCGTGCACGCTGTGCGGCAGCCAGGACAACCTGCAGCGCGTGCAGGTCAAGGCGATGATCCGCGAGTGGGAGAAGCAGTACCCCGGCCGCATCGAGAACGTCTTCACCGCGATGGCCAACATCACGCCGTCGCACATGATGGACCGCAAGCTGCATCCGTTCACGACGATCCGGGCGAGCGGCCGGCCCGAGCCGGACGGCGACATCGCGTTCGACGAGGACGAGACCTGCGGCACGCCCAGGCCGGGCGTGATCCGCATCACCTGACGCGGGTTGAACCGCGCGCGGCGCTCGCGGAATCGACGAGGACCGCCCCCGCTGCCGCAAGGCTGGCTACAGCCATCGGACAGCGGCCCGGCGGGCGCGCCGCGTGCCGGTACATACTCGAGTTACACACGAGCGCGAAGCTCGGCATTGCGGTGCCGCCGACCGGCACCCGGGAGTCCGTCATGAACAGCATCCTCTTCCTCCGTCGCATGGCCGCGGTCGTCGCGCTCGGCGCCGCCGCGGCGCTCGCCGGCTGCGCCAGCATGAACGTGCTCGACGCCCAGGTCGCGACCTTCGGCGCCTGGCCCGCCGGCGCCACGCCGGGCACCTACGCCTTCGACCGCCTGCCGTCGCAGGAGAAGAACCCGCAACGCACGCAGGCCATCGAGAACGCCGCGGCGCAGGCCCTGGCCAACGCCGGCTTCCACCCGGTCGCCGAAGGCGGCAAGCCGGCGGTGATGGTGCAGATCGGCGCGCGCACCGAGCGCTTCGAGCAGGCGCCCTGGGACGACCCGTTCTGGTGGGGCGGCCCGCGCCGCTGGGGCTACCGCGGCTGGGCCGGCTACGGCGGCCCGTACGGCCCCTGGGGCCCCTACGGCTACCACCACGGCCTCTGGGCCCCGTTCCCGCCCGAGCCCGACGTCTACCTGCACGAGGTGGCGCTGCTGATCCGCGACGCCGACACCGGCAAAGCGCTGTACGAGGCGCGCGCCAGCACCGACGGCTACAGCTCCGGCGGCGACCGCATGCTGGCCGCCATGTTCGACGCCTCGATGAAGGACTTCCCGAACACCAACGACAAGGCCCACACGATCCGCGTGCCGCTGCCGATGGTGCCGTCGGCGCTGCCGGTCGCCCCGGCGGCGAGCGCGCCCCGCGCCTGAACAGCCGGGCGGCGCCGGGTGTCAGGTCCTGCATCGGGGTCAGGTCTTGAAAGTTGCGCGCTGTACCGCATGTCGGTCGCCGGCAGGTCGTCGCGCAACTTTCAAGACCTGACCCCAAGGGAAGCGCAGCGCGCAACTTTCAAGACCTGACCCCAAGGGAAGCGGACCCCAAGGGAAGCGGCCGAGCGCGCGAAGGCGAGACCTGACACCCCTCTCGCCGCCGCGAAAGCCCTCGCGGCGTGCAATTTTCCCCGCAGGCTCCCCCGACAGGGGGTCACCGGGCCGCCGCCCCGGCTTGCGATAATTCCGCTTCCTCAGACGAACCGGAATCTCCTATGGCACTCAGTGTCGTGATCATGGCGGCGGGCAAGGGCACGCGGATGCGCTCCGCGCGACCCAAGGTGCTGCACACGCTGGGCGGCAAGCCGCTGCTGGGCCACGTGGTGGCCACCGCCGAGGCCCTGTCGCCCGGCAAGTGCATCGTCGTCACGGGCCATGGCGCGGAGGCGGTCGAGGCCGCGTTCGAGGGCGCGCAGCGCGTGTTCGTGCGCCAGATGCCGCAGCTGGGCACCGGCCACGCCGTGCAGCAGGCCGTCCCGGCGCTGACCGACGACGAGGGCGTCACGCTGGTGCTCAACGGCGACGTGCCGCTGATCCGCGAGGCCACGCTGCGCGCGCTGGTCGAGGCCTGCGCCGGGAAGAACCTTGCGCTGCTGACCGTCGACCTGGACAACCCGTTCGGCTACGGCCGCATCGTGCGCACGCCGGAAGCCGGCGATGCCGACGGCATCGGCGCTGTCCAGGCCATCGTCGAGGAGAAGGACGCCACGCCGCTGCAGCGCCAGATCACCGAGGTCTACACCGGCATCCTGGCCGCGCCCACCAAGCGGCTCAAGGGCTGGCTCGCCCGCCTGACCGACGACAACGCGCAGCGCGAGTTCTACCTGACCGACGTCGTCGCGCATGCGGTGTCCGACGGCGTGGAGGTGCGCACGGCCCGCGCCCAGGACGAGACCGAGGTGCTGGGCGTCAACAGCCCGATGCAGCTGTCCGACCTCGAGCGCCGCCTGCAGCGCCGCCATGCCGACGCACTGATGGAAGCCGGGGTGCGCCTGGCCGACCCGGCGCGCTTCGACCTGCGCGGCACGCTGGCCTGCGGCATGGACGTCGAGATCGACGTCGGCTGCGTGTTCGAGGGCGACGTCAAGCTGGGCGACAACGTGCACGTCGGCCCGCACTGCGTCATCCGCGACGCCGAGATCGCCGCCGGCGCGGTGATCCATCCTTTCACGCACATCGAGGGCGCGACGGTGGGCGCGGGCACGCTGGTCGGCCCGTTCGCTCGCCTGCGCCCGGGCGCGAAGCTGGGCGAGGAAGTGCACATCGGCAACTTCGTCGAGGTCAAGAACTCGACGCTGGCCAACGGCGCCAAGGCCAACCACCTGGCCTACCTGGGCGACGCGACCGTCGGCGAGCGCGTCAACTACGGCGCGGGCAGCATCACGGCCAACTACGACGGCGCCAACAAGCACCGCACCGTCATCGGCGCCGACGTGCACGTGGGCTCGAACTGCGTGCTGGTCGCTCCGGTCGAACTGGGCGCCGGCGCCACCATCGGCGGCGGCTCGACGATCACCAAGACGGTGGCCCCCGGCTCGCTGGCGATCGGCCGCGCGCGGCAGGTGGCGTTCGAGAACTGGGAGCGGCCCTTCGTTTGCTTGAGATCGCCGTCTGCCCAAACAAAAGGCGCTCCTCGGAGCGCCTTTTTTGCGTGGGCGGTGCCCGTCAGTGGCAGAACTGGCTGCGGGCCGGCGCCAGTTCGGCGTCGATGAGCGCCTCTTCGGC
>DATCRO010000304.1:0-2768 GCA_036569025.1 Burkholderiaceae bacterium | reverse complement strand
CCGACGCCGTCACGGCCTGGTCATGGTCGAGATGCACCCAGTGGCTGGCGATGTAGTCGATCTCGTCGGCATCGAAGTTGAACTGGCCGGTGACGATCTGCTTGCCTTGCGCCTTCGAGACGGCCAGGTTGCCGTAGGCGCTGAACGCGTCGTGCCGGTAGTTCGCCGTCAGCTCCAGGCCGCGCACGCGTCCCTTCGCGTAGTTGAAGGCCGAGTAGACCAGCGCGTTGCCGAACTGCCCCTCGTCCTGCAGGTTGCGCACCTCGCGGTCGTAGGCGTCGAGACCCAGCGACAGCTCGGGCGTGGCGTCCCAGGCGAGGCCGGCGTCGAAGTAGTTCGAGCGTTCGGACCTCACCGACGTGTCGGCGTCGGACGGCAGCGCGTTGGTGGTGCCGGCGAACTTGGCCACCGAGGTGGTGTCGATCTTCTCGGTGGGCGGCGGCGTGAAGTAGCGCGCGTAGCCGGCGTGCAGGCGCAGCGTCGGCGCCGCGTCGAACACCAGGCCCAGGCGCGGGCTGAGCTGGTGCTCCTTGACGACGGTGTCGACGTCGTCGAAGCGCGCGCCGTAGTTGACGGTCAGGCCCTCGACCGGCTGCCATTCGTCCTGCAGGTACGCGCCCCACAGGTTGCCGTGGATGGAGGTGTCGTCCGTGATGCCGATCGGCGTCGTGCTCGTCTGGTTGCCCTCGGCGTCGGCCGGGAAGACCTGCGACTGGTTGTCGACGCCGAACTTCTCGTGCTGCAGGAACAGGCCGCCGCGCAGCGTGTGCGACTTGCCGAGCGCGTAGCTCGAGTCCAGCTGCAGTCCGTCGGCCGTGTTCTTGCGGCGGATGTCGGCCGCGATGCCGTCGAAGACGAGATCGCCGACCGGGTCGGGCGCGTAGTGCACATCGGTCTCGCGGTGGAACAGCGACAGCTGGTAGTCCAGCGCGGCGCCCGCATGGCCCTGGTACGACAGCACCTCGAAGGCGTCGTGCTCGCGCTGGCGCGCGTCCAGCGTCGCGGAGTCGACCGAGGCGTCGCCCGCGAGCGAATACTGCGGCGCCTGGCCGGGCACGTCGGGGATCTGGAAGCGGTTGTTCGACACGCCGAACATGAGGTTCAGGCGGCTGTCGTCGCCCAGCAGGTACGAGACGGTGCCGAAGCCCTTGGCCTGGTGCGTCTTGTCGTGCAGCGCGTTGCGGTCGGCCGTGGGGTTCTCGATGCCCATGTTGTCGCGCAGCAGCGAGCCGGTCATGTACCAGCTGATCGGGCCGTGCGCGCCGCCGATCTCGCCGCTGCCCTCGTTGTGCGCGTTGCTGCCGCCGGTGTAGCTGACGCTGCCCGAGTCGCCCTGGGCCTGCTGCCTGGTCTTGATGTCGACCACGGCCGCGGTGCGGTAGCCGTACTGCGCCGGCAGCGCGCCGGTGAGCACCGCGATGTTGTCGGCCAGGCGCGTCTCCAGCGCCTGGCCGAAGCCGCTGATGGCCTCGGGGATGACGACGCCGTCGATGCGGTACTGCACGTTGGCGTGGTCGCCGCGCACGTGCAGCTGGCCATACGAGTCCTGCACGACGCCGGGCGCCTGCAGCACCACCTGGTTCAGCGGCGTGGCCTGGCCCAGCGGCAGCGCGTCGATGTCGGCCTCGCCGAACTTGTAGACGCTGCTGCCGGTGTCCGGCGACAGCCCGTTGCGCGCGGCGTCGAGCTTCTGGCGCACGGCGTCGACGATGACGGTCTGCGCGGCATCGGCGGCCGAAGCCAGCTGGGTGCGGGGGAACGGCGGCGCCGAGGCCGCGGCGGCGGGCGCGGCGGCCTCGTCGGCAAGGGCGGACAGGGCGACCGACAGGGGTGCGGACAGAACGAGCGCGCGCGCCACGTCCCGGTGATTGAAACCGAACATGTGAGAGATCCTTCAAGATGGATGAGACGTCGGCGCACGCAAGCACCCGGCGCTGCCGCTCGGGCAGACGCACGAAGTGCAAGGGAGCGCGCGAACCGGCTTTGCCGGGCGCGTCGCGGCCGGCCCCCTCGGGGGGCAGCGAGCGCTAGCGAGCGAGGGGGCTCAAAGGACCGGCGGGCCGCGGCTGCGCGCGGCGGGCGCATCGGCGGCGATGAACGCCGGCGCCTCGCTGGCCGGGATGCCGAAGTCGAAGCTCAGCAGCGCGGGCGGCAGCACCTGCGCGGTGGCCACGCCGACCAGGTGCGCGAAGGCCAGGCAGGCCTCGCATTGCGCATCGCCGGGCTGGTGGCCGGGCTCGCCCGGACCGCCGGCCGCGCGGGACACGGCGTCGGTCAGGTGGCTCAGCTCGTGCGTGACCGCGCCCTGCTGCGAGAGCAGGAAGACGAACGGCAGCAGGAGGGCGAGCAGCAGCTTGCGCATGGACCGTCGATTATGGAGGGAACGCCTGACCCGGGGCTGTCGAGGGACATGGCCGCGGCCCCCGCACGCGCGAACGCGCCCGCAGGGACATTCGCCCCGGACGAGAATGCCCGCATGCGCGCCGACCGCCCTGCTCCCGCCACCGACGCCGCGGCGCGCCGCTGGACGCTGGTCAGCGCGGTGCTCGGCTCGGGCATGGCGTTCATGGACGGCACCGTCGTCAACGTCGCGTTGCCCGCGATCCAGCGGGGCATGGACGCGAGCGGCGCGGACGCCCAGTGGGTGATCGAGGCCTACGCGCTCTTCCTGGCCGCGCTGCTGCTGGTGGGCGGCGCTCTCGACGACCGCTTCGGGCGCAAGCGCGTGTTCCTCGTGGGCGCCGCGGTGTTCACGCTGGCGTCGGCGG
>DATCRO010000303.1:0-8815 GCA_036569025.1 Burkholderiaceae bacterium | reverse complement strand
CGACGAGGCCACGCGTCGCGCGGGCTTCGCGGCCTTCGCGACCGGCACTGCGGCCTCGAGCGGGTTCGGGCCCTTCCTGGCGGGGCAGCTCATGTCGCGCTCGCAGGCGTCGACGACCTTCGGCGTGCTGGCGGCCGTGTCGCTGGCGGCGCTGGCCGGTGCGTCCTCGACCGCCTCGCGGCTGCAATCGACGCGCGCCACGTTCGCGCCGACGCACGCGGCCACGGCGACGCGCTCCTCGCTGCGCGGCCTGGGCGGCCTGCGCCGCCTGCTGCTGGCCGACCTGGGCATGGCGCTGGCGTGGAACGCGAACGGCTTCGTCGTGCCGATCGTCGTGCATGCGCACGGCTGGCCGGCGGACATCGCCGGCAACCTGCTGGGCTGCTTTGGCGCGGCGGTACTGCTCGTGCGCGCGTTGCCGCACGCGTGGCGCGCGCCGGGCAGCGACTGGGGCGCGATCACGCGCGCGCTGCTGGCCAGCGGCGCGGTGCTCGCGCTGCTGCCGGTGCTGCCGTCGATGGGGGCGCACACCCTGCTGCAGGCGCTGCTGGGCTGCGGCCTGGGCAGCTCACTGCCGTCGGTGATGGCGCTGGTGGAGGCGCGCACGCCGGACGGCCGGCGCGCGGAGGTGCTCGGGTTGCGCCAGGCCGTGCTCGGGTTCGGCGCCGCGACGACGCCCACCGCGGTGGGCGCGCTGGTCACGGCCGCAGGGCTGGTGCCGGCGCTGGCGGCGGTCGGCGGCGGCCTGCTGGTGCTGGGTGCCGCGATCGCGCCGCGCGACGCGTCTCAGGCCTTGTCGTAGGCGAGCGTCTGCACGCCGGTGGCGGTGCCCAGCAGGCACACATTGGCGCGATGGCGCGCGAAGATGCCCACGCAGACGACGCCGGGCCATTGGTTGATCTCGCGCTCCAGCGCCACCGGGTCGGTGATGGACAGCCCGCGCACGTCGACGATCGGGTGGCCGTTGTCGGTCAGCACGCCGGCGCGCACGACGGGCTGCCCGCCCATCGCCTCGAAGCGGCGCATCACCTGCGCCACGGCCATCTGGATCACCTCGACGGGCAGCGGGAAGCGGCCCAGCACGGCGACCTTCTTGGATTCGTCGGCGATGCAGACGAACTTGTCCGCGAGGTCGGCGACGATCTTCTCGCGCGTCAGGGCCGCGCCGCCGCCCTTGATCATGCAGCCCCGGCCGTCGATCTCGTCGGCGCCGTCGACGTACACGCCCAGGCCCGTCACCTCGCTCGCTTCCAGCACGGGGATGCCAAGCTTCTTCAGGCGCTCCGTGCTCTGGACGGAGCTGGAGACGGCGCCCGCCACGCGCACCGGCATCTTCGCCAGCGCCTCGATGAAGTGATTCACGGTCGAGCCCGTCCCCACGCCGACGATGCTGCCGGGTTGGACGTAGGCGATGGCGGCCTGGCCGACGAGGGCCTTGAGTTCGTCTTGGGTCATCCGCCGATTATCGCTGGCCCCGATCGCGCGGGCGACCGTTGCCGCGACAATACGGCCACTTCCACGACCCGTGCGTCCATGAACTTCGTCCGAATCGCCGCCTGTGCCGCCTTGCTCGCCGCGGCCGCCGGCTGCACCACGCCCGACTACTCGCCGAGCGCGCTGACCCCGGCGCAATTCTCCGACCCGTCGCGCGGCGTCGTGCTGGTGAGCACCGGAGCCGTCGAGCGCTGCATCGGCGCGGCGATGTGGGCGCCGATCTACGACGCCCGCACCGAGGCCCTGGTGGCCGGCCATCCGCTGCTGCCGATCGACGCCACCCGCCAGAGCGACTTCCCCGACCACTACGGCACGCTGAGCGCGCTCTCGCTGCCGCCCGGCCGCTACGTGATCACCGCGGAGTGGGCCAATCCGGTCTCCGAACCCACCAGCCGGGTGCCGGCCTGGTCGTTCGAGGTCGCCGCGGGCGAGTCCGTCTACATCGGCGAGATCTGGCGCGCCACGCCCTGCCAGCTTTCCGCCAACGTGGTGCTGCGCGACAACTACGAGCGCGACGTGGCGCTGGCAGACAAGTTCAACACGCGATTCGTCACCCAGCCGCCTCGCAAGGCGCTCGCCGGCAGCCTGCACAACGACTTCGTGGGCCGCAAGACAAAGGACTCGATCCCCGAGCGGGTGCAGACGCACGGCCAGGTCATGCGTCAATGAGACGTGGGGCCATGACCGACAATAGGCGCTTCGCATCGCCCACCGCTCCAGCCGTTCCATGTCGCTCGTCCCCTACGCCCTCACCCGCCCGTTCCTGTTCGGCCTCGACCCCGAGCACGCCCATGAGGTGACGCTGGACGCGATCGCGCGGCTGCAGAACACGCCGCTGCAATGCCTTTGGGGCGAGACGCGCGTCGTCGACCCGGTGACGGTCGCCGGCCTGAACTTCCCCAACCGCGTGGGCCTGGCCGCCGGCCTGGACAAGAACGGCCGCTGCATCGACGGCCTGGGCGCGATGGGCTTCGGCTTCATCGAGGTGGGCACCGTCACGCCCAAGGCACAGCCCGGCAACCCCAAGCCGCGCATGTTCCGCCTGCCCGAGGCCAACGCGCTGATCAACCGGCTGGGCTTCAACAACCTGGGGTTGCAGGCCTTCCTGGACAACGTCAAGCGCGCGCGCAGCTTCCGCCAGTCGGGCGGCATCCTGGGCCTGAACATCGGCAAGAACGCGGCGACGCCGATCGAGAACGCGACCGACGACTACCTGATCGGCCTGGCCGGCGTCTACCCGCACGCCGACTACGTGACGGTCAACATCTCCAGCCCCAACACCAAGAACCTGCGCGCGCTGCAGAGCGACGAGGCGCTCGACGCGCTGCTGGGCGCACTGGCCGAGCGCCGCGCCGCGCTGGCGCGCGAGCTCGGCCGCCAGGTGCCGATGTTCCTGAAGATCGCGCCCGATCTCGATGAAGCGCAGGTCAAGGTCATCGCCGCCACGCTGGGCCGGCACGGCATGGACGGCGTCATCGCCACCAACACGACGATCTCGCGCGACGCGGTCAAGGGCCTGCGCCATGCCGAGGAGACGGGCGGCCTGTCCGGTGCGCCGGTGCTGCAGGCGAGCAACGACGTCATCCGCCAGCTGCGCGCCGAACTCGGCAGCCGCTTCCCCATCATCGGCGTGGGCGGCGTGATGTCCGGCGCCGATGCGAAGTCCAAGATCGACGCCGGCGCCGACCTGGTGCAGGTCTACACGGGGCTGATCTACCAGGGAGCGGGGCTGGTGCGCGACGCGGCGCTGGCCGTCAAGCGCTGACTGGAGGGGTCTGGCCTCTCCTTCATCCGCGGCGCATCGGCGATCGAAGCGGAGGCCCTCCTTCGCCTCGAACCGCGATCAGCGGCATGGCCTTGATCGACCAAACGGCGCGATTCGAGGAGAGGCCAGACCCCTTCGACCACGCCAGGCCCCCACGAGAAGCGACAAAGGGGCCGCGCGGCCCCTTCGTCATCGGCGCGTCGCGCGCCTCAGTGCAGCGTCGCTCCCGTCTTGGCCTGCACCTCGTCCCTGGTCACGCCCGGCGCCAGCTCCACGAGCTTGAGGCCTTGCGGCGTCACGTCCAGCACGCACAGGTCGGTGATGATGCGATTGACCACGCCCACGCCGGTCAGCGGCAGCGTGCACTTGGGGATCAGCTTCAGGTCCGTCGAACCGTCCTTCTTCGTGGCCACGTGCTCCATCAGCACGACGACGCGGCCGACGCCGGCGACGAGGTCCATCGCGCCGCCCATGCCCTTGACCATCTTGCCGGGGATCATCCAGTTGGCGAGGTCGCCGTGCTCGCTGACCTGCATCGCGCCCAGGATGGCCAGGTTGATCTTGCCACCGCGGATCATGCCGAAGCTGTCCGCGCTGGAGAAGATGCTGGAGCCCGGCAGCGTGGTCACCGTCTGCTTGCCGGCGTTGATCATGTCGGGGTCGACCGCGTCCTCGGTCGGGAACGGGCCGATGCCCAGCAGGCCGTTCTCGCTCTGCAGCCACACCTCCATGCCCGCGGGCACGTGGTTGGCGACCAGCGTGGGCAGGCCGATGCCCAGGTTCACGTAGAAACCATCCTGCAGTTCGCTCGCGGCACGCGCCGCCATCTCGTCTCGGGTCCAGGCCATTCGTGTTGCTCCGGGAATTCGTGTGTTCGGGTGGATTCAGGCGGTCGCCGCCTTGCGGACCGTGCGCTGCTCGATGCGCTTCTCGGGGTGCGCGTTCAGCACGATGCGGTGCACGAAGATGCCCGGCAGGTGGACCTCGTCGGGGTCGAACGTGCCCGTCTCGACGATCTCCTCGACCTCGGCGACGGTGATCTTGCCGGCCTGCGCCACGTTCGGATTGAAGTTGCGCGCGGTGCGGCGGAACATCAGGTTGCCCGACTTGTCGGCCTTCCACGCCTTCACGAGCGACACCTCGGGGTTCAGCGCCAGCTCCATCACGTAGGCCTGGCCGTTGAACTCGCGCGTCTCCTTGCCTTCGGCCACGATGGTGCCCACGCCCGTCTTCGTGAAGAACGCCGGGATGCCGGCGCCACCGGCGCGCAGCTTCTCGGCCAGCGTGCCCTGCGGCGTGAACTCCAGCTGCAGTTCGCCGGCCAGGTACTGGCGCTCGAACTCCTTGTTCTCGCCGACGTAGCTGGAGATCATCTTGGAGATCTGGCGCGTGGCCAGCAGCTTGCCGAGGCCGAAGCCGTCGACGCCCGCGTTGTTCGAGATGACCGTCAGGTTCTTCGCACCGCTGTCACGCAGCGCGTCGATCAGGGCCTCGGGGATGCCGCAGAGGCCGAAGCCCCCGACGGCGAGCAGTTGCCCGTCCTTGACGATGCCTTGAAGCGCCGCGGCGGCGCTCGGATAGACCTTGTTCATTCGCGCTTGTCTCCGGTGGAAATTCGAGATGCGTGAGCCCGGAGCCTGATCCGGTGCGTCGATGCGGAAGCGTACTACTTAAGGCGTTACGTAGCCATTACGTAGAATTGACTATCAGGGGCCCGCGACGCCCCGGAGGGACGATTCGAATGACGATCGCCGAACTGCAGGCACTCTACGCCGAAGTCTTCGCCGAATGGGTGCGCGAACTCGAGCTCGAGGTGCGCGCCGCCGACGGCGACACCGTCACGCTCGCCCTGCCCGTGCGCGCGCGTCACGTGCACGCGGGCGGCGTCGTGTGCGGCCAGACCCTGATGGCAGCCGCCGACACGGCGCTGGTGCTCGCCATCAGCCACAGGCTCGGCGGCTTCCGACCGCAGACCACCGTGCAGCTGCAGACCAGCTTCCTGCGCGCGGTGGGCCAGGACGTGGCCGAGGTCGCCGTCCAGGCCCGCATCCTCAAGGCCGGCCGCAGCCTGGTGTTCGGCGAGGTGACCGTGCGCCTGCCCGACGGCCAGGTGGCCGCGCACGCGACCAGCACGTCGGCGCTGCTGTGAGGCTCGCGTGAGCCGCGACGCGCTGCATCCGCCCGTGGCCTCGCCGGAGGCCCTGGCCCACGCCGCCGACCTGCGCGCGGGCTTCGACTACCGCACCGCGTTCGAGTTCGCGCCCATCGGCCTCGTGCTGTCGCGCCACCGGCTGATGATCGACTGCAACCGGGCCGCGCTCGCGATGTTCCGCGCCGAGCGCGAACAGCTGATCGGCCAGTCGTTCCGCGTGCTCTACCCGACCCAGGGCGAATACGAGCGCACCGGCGAACGCATCATCGCGAGCCTGGACACCAACGGCCGCTACGCCGACGAGCGCGTGATGCGCCGCGTCGACGGCGAGCTGTTCTGGTGCCACGTGTGGGGCCACGCGCTCGACACCGCCGACCCGCACGCCGCGGGCATCTGGAGCTTCGAGGACCTGTCGTCCAGGCGTTCGCTGAAACTCGAGTTCACCCCGCGCGAACGCGAGATCGCCGCGCTGCTGATCGAGGGGCTGACCAGCAAGATGGTCGGCAAGCGGCTCAACATCAGCCCGCGCACCGTCGACGTCTACCGGGCGCGGCTGATGCGCAAGGTGGGCGCGTCAACCACCGCGGAGCTGGTGCACAAGCTGCTGGCGGCGTGAGGCTCCATCAACTGCACGCCGCGCGCAGGTGATCGGGCAGCGGCACCGTCCTCCTGTTCGGGAAGTCCAGCCACACCAGCGTCGCGCCGCCGTTGGCAGACACCACGTCGGGCGCATCGGCCATGGACAGTGTGAAGTAGGTGTCCAGGCTCTTGGCGCCCTGTCGCGGCGAGACGACGTAGTGGCGCGCCACGATCTCGCCGGGGTACTCGATCTGGCGGATGAAGTTGCAGAAGCCGTTGGCCATCACCGGGCCGACGCCCTCGGGATTGGGCTCGGAGGCCAACGTCTTCAGCCACTCGATGCGCAGCGACTCGAAGTAGCGGAAGTAGATCGTGTTGTTGACGTGGCCCATCGCGTCGAGGTCGCCCCAGCGCACGGGGATGCGCATCTCGTGGACGAGCTTCAATCCTTCGGGGAGGTCGAATCTCATGTCGAAGAGAACCCGGGCAGCGACGGCAGGAGCGCGGGGGCTGTCACAACCCGAAGCCGTCGTCGGCCTGGAGCACCGCGCCGTTGATGAAATGGCTCTCGTTGGCGCACAGCATCAGCAGCGCGCTGTCGAGGTCGGCGGGCTTGCCGATGCGCTTGCGGGGCGTCATCTGGATCAGCTTCTGGCCGGCCTCGGTGGCCCAGTGGTGGTGGTTGATCTCGGTGTCGATGTAGCCGGGGCACAACGCGTTGACGTTGATGTCGTAGCGGCCCCACTCGAGCGCCATGGCGCGCGTCATGTGGATCACCGAGGCCTTGCTCATCGCGTAGATGCCGATCTGCGACAGCGGGCGCAGGCCGGCCATCGAGGCGACGTTGACGATACGGCCGCCGGTATACGTGCCCGGCGCGGCGCCGCGGGCGCGGGCGATCATGCGCTTGGCGACTTCCTGGGCGACGAAGAACGCGCCCTTGGCGTTGACGTCGAACACGTAGTCGAAGTCCGCGGGCTTGACGTCGACCAGCTTCTGCGTGGTGCTGACGCCGGAGTTGTTGACCAGGATGTCGATGACGCCCATCTCCGTCTCGGCGTGCGCGACGGCGGCCTTGACGCTGTCGGGGTCGGTGACATCGAGCTCGACGACGTGGGCGTCGCCGCCGGCGGCCTCGATCTCGGCGCGCAGCGTCTTCAGGCGCTCGACGCGGCGCGCGGCCAGCACGACGCCCGCGCCGGAGTCGGCCAGCGTCTTGGCGAATTGCGCACCCAGTCCGCTGGACGCGCCGGTGACGAAGGCCACGCGGCCCGCCAGGTCGATCTTCATGCCCATGATCTTCTCGCTCCTGTGTTCGTTTCGCGCCGGAGCGACGGCCTCGAGTCGCCTGTGCGACAAGGCCGCGCCCGGATTAGATGGATGCCACCATAGCACGCACGATAAAAATCGAACGATCGTGCTATTTTCTCGTGGCACGCCCTTAGAATGCCTGTCCATCGGCTCCGACCGGCGCCCCAGGATCTCCCCTTCCCCAGGAACGCTCCCCATGACTTCGGCAGAACTCATTGCTCAATACGGCCCGCGCGAGGCGATGGAATACGACGTGGTGATCGTCGGCGCCGGCCCGGCCGGACTGTCCACCGCGATCCGCCTGAAGCAGCTCGCCGCGGAGGCCGGCAAGGAGGTGTCGGTCGTGGTGCTCGAGAAGGGTTCCGAGCCGGGCGCGCACATCCTGTCCGGCGCGGTGATGGATCCGATCGCGATCAACGAGCTGCTGCCGAACTGGAAGGCCGACGGCGGCCCGCTGCTGCAGCCGGTGACCGGCGACGAGTTCCTGTTCCTGTCCGAGACGGGCGCCAGGAGCGTGCCCGAATGGCTGATGCCCATGCCCTTCCACAACAAGGGCAACTACGTCATCAGCCTCGGCAACGTCGTCAAGTGGCTGGCGAGCCAGGCCGAGGCGCTGGGCGTCGAGATCTTCCCCGGCTTCGCCGCGGCGGAGGTGCTGTACGACGACAAGGGCGCCGTCAAGGGCGTGGCCACCGGCAACGTCGGGGTGGGACGTGACGGCGAGCCGCACGACGGTTTCCAGCTGGGCATGGAGCTGCACGGCAAGTACACGATCTTCGCGGAAGGCGCGCGCGGCCACCTCGGCAAGCAGCTGATCTCCAAGTTCGACCTGCTCGCCGGCCGCGACGCCCAGAGCTGGGCGATCGGCATCAAGGAGCTGTGGGAGATCCCGGCCGACAAGGCCAGGCCGGGCCACGTGGTGCACACCGGCGGCTGGCCGATGATGGACGACACCTTCGGCGGCGGCTTCCTGTACCACCTCGAGGGCAACAAGGTCACGCTCGGCTTCGTGATCGGCCTCGACTACAAGAACCCGTGGATGAGCCCGTTCGAGGAGATGCAGCGCTGGAAGACGCACCCGTCCATCCGCAAGCACCTCGAGGGCGGCAAGCGTCTGTCGTACGGCGCCCGCGCCATCAACAACGGCGGCCTGCAGTGCCTGCCCAAGCTCGTGTTCCCGGGTGGCGCGCTGGTGGGTTGCGACGCCGGCACGCTCAACGCGTCGCGCATCAAGGGTAGCCACGCCGCCATCAAGACGGGCATGCTGGCGGCCGAGGCCGCGTTCGCCGCGCTGCAGGCCGGCCGCCAGGGCGACGAACTCGCGGCCTACCCGCAAGCGTTCGAGAAGAGCTGGCTGCACACCGAGCTGCAGCGCACGAAGAACTTCAAGCTGTGGATCAAGAAGGGCAAGCTGATCGGCAACCTGATGACCGGCATCGAGCAGTGGCTGATGCCCAAGCTGGGCATGATCCCGTCCTGGACGCTGCACAACACGAAGAAGGACAACGAGGCAC
>DATCRO010000302.1:0-13363 GCA_036569025.1 Burkholderiaceae bacterium | reverse complement strand
GAGCCGACCAGGCGCCGCAATGCGTCGCGCGAATGTTCGAGTTCGTGCTGCGCGGCCAGCTGTGCAGTGACGTCGCGCGCCGTGGAGACGGCGCCCGTGATGGCGCCATGCGCGTCGCGGATCGGCGCAAAGTTGAAACTGCCGGTCCATCCGTCGCCACCATCGAGGCGACGCAGCTTGTACAGGACGCCGGTTCCCGACTCTCCCGCGATCGCCCGCAGGCCGGCGCACTCGTGGGGGCCGGCCGCGCGGCCGTCGGGAAGGCGGATGTCCAGCAGGGCGGCGAGTTCCTGGACGTTCGCGAGCGGGGGGCTGCCAGGAGGCAGGCGGTAGAACGTCGTGAAGGCGTCGTTGACGGCGATGAAGCGTCCCTGCGCGTCCAGGATGGCGACCGCGTCGCTCATGTTGGCCAGGGCGGCGGTCAGCAAGGCCTTGTTCCGCGCCAGCGCGTTCATTGTCCTGCGCCGTTCGCTCACGTCGCGAAGCACTGCGGTGTAGAACCGCCGGCCCTCGACTTGCACCAGCGAGATCGACGCCTCGATCGGCGTCTCCTCGCCGTCGTGGCGCAGGGCGCTGATCTCGGGGCGGTGGCCCATGTCCCGCGGTCCGGATGCGCTCGTTCCGAAGCGTTCGACGTCGAGCCGGTGCGCTTCCCGCACCCGCTCCGGCAGCCAGCGATCCAGCTTCGAGCCGATCAGCACGGGCATCGCGCAGCGGAGCAGGGTGGCCGCTGCCGGATTGGCCATCACGACGGTCTGGGCGTCGTCGACCGTGATGACGGCCTCGGACATCGTGTCGAACAGCGCCTGGAGCCGCGAGCGGCTCAGCGACAACGCATCCACCATGTGGTTGAAGTCCTCGGCGACGTCCCTGAGCTCCGGCGGCCCTTCGACGGTCACGTGCCCCAGGTCGCCGGCCCCGACGCGCCGCGCCGCGGCCTGCAGGGACGCCATCGGCCGGGCGATGACCGATGCCAGCTGCCATGCCATCACGCACGCGAGCGCCAGCACCATCGACCCGACGGCGATGGTGCGCCGGCGCGTCTCCTGGTAGCCGGCGTAGACGTGGTCGCGCGGCAACCCGGCGAACACGCGCCAGCCTGCCTCTGGAACCGTGCCGTAGGCATAGAGCCGGTCGATCCCGTCCCGCCCGGCACCGTCGATGAAGCCGGTCCCCTGGCCGCCCGACGGATCGGGAATCGACCCGCGCTTGCCGATGAACTCCTCGGCGTGGTGGGTGCGCATCAGGATGGTGGCGTCCGGATCGATCACCGTGATCACGGCGCCGGCGCCGGCGGCGGCGTTGCGCGAGAGCTCCTCGCTCATGCTGCCCATGTCCAGCAGCAGCCGCAGCCGGCCCTGGACGACGCCGGCGTCGTCGACCACCGCCTGCGACAGGGGCACGACGAGGCGTCCCGTGGGCGGATCGACCCGCACCCGACCCACTGCGAGGCCTGTCACCGGACCCCTGTCCATGTCCGGAGGCAGCGTTGGCGGCGCCTGGCGGCTCGACCAGCAGACGAGCCGGCCCGAGGCGTCACGCATCTCCAGGCGCATGAAGCCGGGTTGCAGCAGCGGCACGGCCTGGACGGTGGCCTGGCATGCCGCCGCATCGCCGTCGCGCATCCGCGCGTGCGCGGCGACGAAGCCCAGCAACGAGGACGCATGTTGAAGTACCCAGGACAGGTGGCGGGTCGAGTCGTCCCGCAACAGGGAAACGGTCTGCAAGGCTTCCTCCCGGGACTCCCGGAGCTCGTCGCCGAGGCGCCACGCCAGGGCCAGTGCGGCGGGCAGGAGCACCGCCAGCGCCAGCAGCAGGATGCGCGCGCGGATCGTCAGCCCGCCGGAGACGGATTTGCCTGTGGCCGGGGCGTCCGATCCACTCACGCTCCGGCCTCCGGATCCACTGGATCGTCTTCCGACAGCGGCTGCCAGCCGCTGCCTCCGAAGTCCTCGCGCGGGCGCATCGATCCTTCCGGGATCAGCTGGTGCTCCATCGCGTAGCGCACCAGGGCGGCCGAGTTCGGCAGTTGCAGGCGGGCCAGGATCCGGGCCTTGTGGGTGCTGACGGTCTTCACGGAGATGTGGAGCGCCTGTGCGATCTCCGTGGGCCGGTCTCCGGTCGCCAGTCGCCGCAGGATGTCCAGTTCCCGATCCGACAGCCGCTCGTGCGCGGCGTCGCCCGCCGCATTGCCCAGGCCCAGCGCCAGGCTCTGGGCGAGCGATTCGCTGACGTAGGCGCTGCCGGAGGTCACCTTGCGAATGGCGCTCACGAGCTCGCGCGTCGCGGAATCCTTCGTGACGTAGCCGTTGGCACCGCCCTTGAAGGCGCGCATGGCGTACTGCTCCTCCGCGTACATGCTCAGCATCAGCACGCGCAGGGTCATCTGCGACGCGCGCACCCGCTTGAGGAAGTCGAGCCCGCTCATGCCGGGCATCGAGATGTCGACGATGGCGACATCGAAGGCCTGCGCGCGGATGCGATCGAGCGCCTCGAACGCATTGGCCGCCTCCTCCACGGCCCAGGAGGGCTCGCTGGCCTCCAGCATGCGCTTGAGCCCCTCGCGCACGACGGCATGGTCGTCGACGATCAGGATGCGCATGCACGGGCGCAGGGGAATGGCGGCGGTGGCGTCGGGCATGGACACCTTTCGGGAACCAAAGGGCGCACGCGAGGAAGGTGCGGACTTCGATTGCCCGAAAGTCTGGATGAGCGCGCTCGCGCGGTGCTTGACGAATCGCAAGCGGCGGGAAGGCTTGCGCCTCGAGCAGCATGGCTGACCTCCTGACGCGGCTGAACCCTCGTCTGACGGCATGGGTGGGCACCGGGCATTGCGTTGGATCCCATCGGTGTCGTTCGACGGGCCATGGCGGCCGTTGCCGCCTTGAGGCTGCGCAAGCCCGCGGGTCGCGGCGCTTTCCAGAATGCACCGGTCTCAATCGCAACGGGAGTTGCCCATGATCTATCCGACCCTCCTCCTGCACCTGGACGACGACAAGCGGGCCGACGCGCGCAACGCGCAGGCCGTCGCGTTCGCGCTGAAGATCGGCGCCCATGTCAACGGACTGTCGTGCCACCGACCCGCGGCGATGGGAGCGGACTTCGCGGCGGCCATGGGCGGGCCGACGGATCCGCTGACGCGCGAGCTGCAACGGGCGCAACAGCAGGCCGTGGAGCGCGAACGCCGCTTCCGGTCGCTGTGCGAGCGCCTTGCGCTGCCGTCCTTCGAAAGCACCATCGATGACACCGAGGAGGCCGGCCGCGCGATCCTGCGGCGGGCGGCCCTGCACGACCTCGTGGTGCTGGGCCAACCCGATCCGGATGATGCCCAGGCGGCCGGCAGGCGCGACTTCGTCGCCGATGTCGTCCAGAACAGCCCGCGGCCGACGCTGCTGTTCCCGTACGCCGGCAACTTCGAGGAAGTGGGACGGACGGTGCTGATCGCGTGGGACGGCAGCCACGGTTGCGCCCGCGCGGCCTCCGACGCGCTGCCCTTGCTCGAGCGGGCCCGCGACGTCGTGGTGGTGCAATTCGATGCCCGAGCCAGCGTCTCCGGACCGATCGACCAGGCGCCGCTCTTCGGCATCGTCCGTTGGCTGGCAAGACACAAGGTCGAGGCGCGCGCGAGCGTTCGGTTCACCGATGGCGACATCGGCAATTCGCTGTTGTCGTACGCGGCGGATGTCGGCGCCGACCTGCTGGTGATGGGCTGCTGGGGCCACGCCCGCTGGGCCGAGCGCCTGCTGGGTGGCGCGACCCGCACGGTGATGGAGAGCATGACCGTGCCGGTGCTGACGTCGCACTGAGCGACACGCGCGGCGTCCTGCCGCCGTGGCTCGCGAGCGCCCGGCACCCGCCGGGCGTTTTCTCCTCAGGCGATCGCCGCCGCGATGGACTGCAGGCCCGTGTCCTGCGGAGCTTCGGGCCGCCGCACGAGCAGCACCGGCACCTCGGCGTGGCGGATGACCTGTTCGGCGACGCTGCCGACGAGGGCTCGCTCGACGCCGCGACGGCCGTGCGTTCCCAGGACGACCAGTTCGGCGCCCCAGGCCCGCGCCTGTTCGTTGACGAGCCCGTGCAGGTGGCAGCCGCGGGTCTCCAGCAGCACGGTGTCGACGCCGATGCCCTGCGCTCCGACATGCTCGCCGAGGCGGGCGAGCAGCGCGCTGCCACGCCTGGCGCCTTCCGATGCTTCGGCCTGCGCCTCGTCGCGAAAGACCGAGGACGCCGGGACAAACGGCGGGTCCGGCGAGACATGCAGCAGCCGCAGCTCGCCGCCGCACAGCCGGGCCAGGCGGATCGCCTCGTCGAGGGCGGCTTCGGCGGCCCGGCTGTCATCGACGGGGACCAGGATCTTGGCGTACATGGCGCTCTCCACGGCGGTTCGGATGCATGGAGTCTGGCGCGCGGGCGCCGCAGCTCGTTGATGCGCATCAACCGCCGGCGATGGCAGCTCCCTTGACGCAGCGCAACGGCGCAACGGCAAGGCGGCCTATCGTCGCGGCATGCCCGCACGTCCGCCATCCATGAACTCGCCCGCACCGGCCTTCGCGCTCTGCCCGATGACAGTGAGACTCCGATGAGTGTGCGCAACCTCGACGCGCTGCTTGCGCCGCGCTCGGTCGTCGTGGTGGGGGCGTCCGACCGCCCCGCGACCGTCGGCGGCACGGTCTGGCGCAACGTGCGTGCCGGCGGATTCGCCGGTGCCGTCCACGCCGTCAACCCGGCTCACCGCGAGCTCGATGGCGTCGCCGTCTTCGGCCGGTGCAGCGATCTTCCGGAGCCGGCCGACCTCGCCGTCGTGTGCGTCCCGCCGGCCGCCGTCGCGCCGACCATCGCAGAACTGGCGCAGGCCGGCACGCGCGCCGCCATCGTCGTGACCGCGGGCCTGTCGCCGACCGACAAGGCGGCGATGCTGGAGGCCGCGCGGCCCCACCTGATGCGCGTGCTCGGTCCGAACTGCGTGGGCCTGCTGTCGCCGCACCAGCGGCTCAACGCCAGTTTCGCCCACACGGATGCGCCGGCCGGCGACCTCGCCTTCGTGACGCAGTCCGGCGCGCTGCTGACCGCGGTGCTGGATTGGGCCAAGGCCCGTGGCGTCGGCTTCTCGTCGCTGGTCTCGCTGGGCGACCACGCCGACGTCGACTTCGGCGACCTGCTGGACCACCTGGGCAGCGACGTCCATACCCGTGCCATCCTGCTCTACATCGAGTCGATCGAGTCGCCGCGCAAGTTCATGTCCGCCGCGCGCGCCGCGGCGCGCAACAAGCCGGTCGTGGTCGTCAAGGCGGGGCGGGCGGGGGGCGGCGTGCGGGCCGCAGCCTCGCACACCGGCGCCCTGGCCGGCTCCGACATCGTCTTCGACGCGGCGTTGCGCCGCGCCGGGGTGCTGCGCGTGGACACGCTGGAGGAGCTGTTCCTGGGCGCCGAGACGCTGACCCGCCTGCGTGGTCCGATCGAGGGCGGGCTGACGCTGTTCACGAACGGCGGCGGCGCCGGGGTGGTGGCCGCGGATGCGGCGGCGCGGGCCGGCATCGCGCTGCCCGAGCCCGATCCGGCGACGCTGGCGGCGCTGTCCGCCTGCCTGCCGCCGACGTGGTCCCACGGCAATCCGGTCGACATCATCGGCGACGCGCCGGCGCAGCGCTATGTCGACGCGCTTCGTGTGCTCCTGGATGCGCCGTCCACCGGGACGCTCCTTTTCATGCACGCGCCCACGGCCATCGTCGACAGCCGCGACATCGCGCGCGCCTGCCTGCCGTTGCTGCAGCCGCGGCGCGAGCGCGTGCTGGCCTGCTGGGTCGGCGCGACCGCGGTGGCCGACGCGCGGCGGCAGTTCGAGGAGGCCGGCATCGCGTGCCTGGACACGCCCGAGGAAGCCGTGCGCGCTTTCGAGATGCTCTCCGACTACCGCCGCAACCAGGCGCTGCTCCTGGAAGCACCGAGCGCGGCCGATGTGCGTCCGCCGCGCGTGGACGAGGCGCGGGCCATCGTCGACGCGGCGATCGCTGGCGGACGAACGTCGCTGGACGAGGTCGATGCGAAGCGGCTGCTGGGCGCGTACGGCATACCGATCGTCGCGACGCGACGGACGGCGCTGTCCGCCGAGGCGGCCGTCGACGCGGCCCGCGCGATCGGCTGGCCCGTTGCGCTCAAGATCCTGTCGCCCGACCTGTCGCACAAGTCGGAGGCAGGGGGCGTGGCGCTCGATCTCGTGGACGAGACAGCCGTCCGCCAGGCCGCCGACGTGATGCTGGCGACGGTGCGCGAGCGCCGGCCGCAGGCGCGGCTGGAAGGCTTCAGCGTCCAGGCGATGGCGCGCCGGCCGCACGCCCGGGAGCTGATCGTCGGGGCGAGCCTCGACGCGACCTTCGGGCCCGTGCTGATGGTCGGCCAGGGCGGCACCGCCGTGGAGATGCTGGGCGATCGCGCGATCGCGCTGCCGCCGCTCAACCGGGTGCTGGCGCGCGACGCGATCGGCAGGACGCGTGTGTCGCGGCTGCTGCAGGGCTGGCGCGACCATCCGGCGGCGCGCCTCGATGCCGTGGCCGACGCGCTGATCGCACTGGCACGGATGCAAGCGGACTTGCCGGAACTGGCGGAACTCGACATCAACCCGCTATGGGCCGACGAGGACGGCGTCCTCGCGCTGGACGCCCGCCTGCGCCTGCAGGCCGATCGCCCGGCCGGCGTCGCGCGCTTCGCGATCCTGCCGTACCCGGCCGAACTTGCCTCCCATGTCGAATGGGACGGGCGCGACCTGGTCCTCCGCCCGATCCGGCCGGAGGACGAGCCGATGCACGCCGCGTTCCTGGATCGCTGCAGCCCGGATGACCTGCGCCTGCGCTTCTTCAGCGTGCGGCGCAGCCTGCCGCGCAGCGAGATCGCACGGCTGGTGCAGATCGACTACGCCCGCGAGATGGCGTTCGTGGCCGTCGCCCCCGGCGATGACGGGCAGGACGAGATCCTGGGCGTCTCGCGCGCGGTGTCCGACCCCGATGGCGTCGAGGCGGAGTTCGCCGTCCTCGTCCGCAGCGACCTGCACAAGCGGGGCCTCGGCCACCTGCTCATGGCGCGCATCGTGGACTGGGCGACCAAGCGCGGCACGCAGCGCCTGTTCGGCGACGTGCTGCACGACAACGAGGCGATGCGCATCTTGATGCGCGAGTGCGGCTTCGCGGCCACGCCGTCGCCCGAGCACGGCGCGACGCGCTTCGTGCTCGAGCTCGCAGGCGCGGTGGCTCAGAACCTGTGAATGAATCCGGCGCGCCCGAGCGGGTCGTCCAAAGACGTCCAATCTAGGCGCAAATGCGAGTCGTAGCGGTGCTTACGGCGAGCATTTGCAACGACGAGTGGGCGTCTTTGGGCGGCACGAGCGGGTGTGGCGGATTTGGCCACAGGTTCTCAGCCCTCGTAGAGCTGCTCGATCTCGGACGCGAAGCGGGCCTGCAGGTTGCGTCGCTTCAGCTTCAAGGTCGGCGTGAGCAGTCCGTTGTCGGTCGTCCAGGGCGCGAGCGTCAGGATCGCGCGCCGCGGCTGGCCGTGGCGCGGGAGCGTTGCGGTGCGCGCCGTCATGCGAGCCTCCACCGCGCGAACCGCCTCGGGCGCGAACAAGGACTCCGGTGCTTCCGCGTCCAGGCCGAGGCCGCCGCACAGGAAGGCCCATTCCCTGGCCTGCAGCTGCAGCACGCAACCGATGAACGGCCGGCCCTCGCCGAAGACGTACGCCTGCTCGATGAGCGGATCGCGCATCAGCGCCTGCTCGACGTCGACCGGGGCAATCTTCTCGCCGGTGGCCGTGACGATGATTTCCTTGATGCGCCCGAGGATGCGCACGCGGCCGTCCTCGATGGCCGCCTGGTCGCCGGTGCGCAGCCAGCCGTCGCAGAAGGCGGCGGCGGTGTCCTCGGGACGGTTCCAGTAGCCGCGCATCACGTTCGGCCCGCGCACCTGCAACTCGAGCGAGGGGCCGATTCGCACCTCGACGCCGTCGAGCGGCCGTCCCACGGTGGCCGGATCGTTGTCGCCCGGCGCGTTCGCGGTCACCACCGGCGACGACTCGGTCATGCCATAGCCCTGCACGATCTCGATGCCCAGGCCGATGAACGTGCGCGCGATGTCCGGGACGAGCGCCGCGCCGCCGCTGACGGCGACGCGCAGCCGCCCGCCGAAGCGGGCCCGCAAGGGGGCGCCGACGCGCGCGTCGAGCAGGCGCGTGAGCAGCGCGTCGAGCGGTCTCAGCCACTCGGCGGCGGCAGACAACTCCATGTCGCGCAGATGTCGCCGCCAGCCGGCCGCGACCGCGCAGCGGAAAGCGACGCGAGCGAGCCACGAGCCGGCGATCGTCGTTTCGATCTGCGCCTGCACCTTCTCGTAGATGCGCGGCACCGAGACCAGGATGGTCGGGCGCGTGCGCAGCAGGTCATCGGGCAGCGACTGCACGGATCGCGCGTAGGCCACGCAGCTGCCCGCCGCGATGGGCAGGTAGAAGCCGGCCGTGCGCTCGAAGGTGTGCGACAGCGGCAGGAAGGACAGGAAGACGTCGTCCTCCCGCGCCTCGAAGCGGGCGAGGCACGCCCGGACGTTGGACATCACGTTCGCGTGCGTGAGCATCACGCCCTTGGGCCGGCCCGTGGTGCCGGAGGTGTAGACGATGGCGGCGAGATCGTCTTCGCCCGGCGCGTGCAGAGGCAGGCCAAGCGCGACGCCGGGCCCATTCAGCCAGTCGTCGAGGCTGAGCACGCTCGCGGCGCCGTCCTTGCCGACGACGCCCTCGGGGTCGCGGCGAACGAGGACGAGGCGCAACGAGCCTGGCGGCGCCCCGAGGGCCCGGATGGCGCGCCACTGCGCGGCGCTGTCGACGACCAGGACCTGGGCGGCCGTGTCCTGCAGGATGTAGGCGATGCTCGCCGGATTGTCGAGCGCGTGCAGGGGCACCGGCACGAGGCCGCTCGCGAGCACCGCCAGGTCCAGGCAGGCCGCCCGGTGGCCATTGGGCAGCAGCAGCGCCACGCGCGCGCCGTGTTCCAGGCGCAGCGAAGCCAGCAGGTGCGAGATCCGGCGCACGGCATCGCCTGTCCCCCGCCACGTGACCTCGCGCCAGGCGTCCCGCCCGGCGTCGAATTCCGAATAGGCCGGTCGCCATGGCGTCGTCTTCGCGCGCCAGGCGAGCAAGTCGGGCAGCGTGCGCACGGACGACGGCGGCATCGTCGCCGGGGCCATCGGTCGCAGGATTCGCGGGCCGGCCTCGCCGCGTTCCGTCCTCATTGTTCTTCCCTGGGGCCATGCACCAGCATGACGGGCACCGGCGCCGCGCGGAGGATCTGCTCGGCGTCGCTGCCCAGCAGCATGCGCACCATGCCGCGGTGGCCATGCGTGCCCATGACGATCAGGTCGGCCTTCCATGTGAGCGCCGCCTCGGCCACCAGGTCCTGCAGCGGGCCATGCAGGCGATCCTCGATCTCGCTGTCCGCGTAGACGCCGGCCAGGCGCGCCGCCGCCATGGCGTCGTCCACGATGCGGCGCGCATTCTGCTCCAGCAACGCGTCGATGTTGCGGGGCGCCGACACGACCTCGTCGATGCCCAGGGCGGTGAACGGGTCGTCGATCGCATGGAACACGCGCAGGCTGGCGCCGGTCTGCCGGGCCAGCCGGATCGCCTCGTCGAGTCCGCTGCGCGCGGTCGGGCTGCCGTCGATGGGAACGAGGATGCGTCGGTACATGGTGAGCTCCGGGATGACCGTGTGCGGTGGTTCGCCGAGTCTGCGGCGACCGTGCAACCCGCGGCTTGCGCTCGCGCAAGACAGGTCGGCCTCGATGACCGTGGCCATCGACGCCGTCCGGCGCCATGGGTTGATCCGCCTCAACAGGCGCGTCGCCAGCGTTCCTACGATGGTCGAATGAACCCTCGATCCATCATCGGAACGGCGCTGCGGGGCCTCGGCGCGCTCGTGCTGGCGCTTCTGCTCGGCAACCTGGCCGGCTGCGGCTACAACCGCCTCGTGAGCGCCGACGAGGATGTCAAGGCCTGCTGGTCGGACGTGCTCAACGAGTACCAGCGGCGCGCCGACCTGATTCCCCGGCTGGTGGACGTCGTCAAGGGCGAGGCCGCCTTCGAGCGGTCGACGCTCACCCAGGTGATCGAGGCGCGGGCCCGGGCGACCTCGGTGCAGGCGACGCCCGCGCTGGTGAACGATCCCGAGGCCTTCGCCCGGTTCGAGCAGGCGCAGTTGCAACTCGGCGGCGCGTTGTCGCGCCTGCTCGCGGTGGCCGAGAGCTATCCGACGCTGCAGGCGAGCCAGGCCTTCCGCGACCTCCAGTCGCAGGTCGAGGGCACCGAGAACCGCATCGCCGTCGCGCGGCATCGCTACATCCAGGCCGTCAACGCCTACAACACGCAGGTGCGCAGCCTGCCGACCAACATGACGGCGTGGGCCTTCGGCTTCCAGGCCAAGGCCAACTTCCGCGGCGAGGACGAGGCCCGCATCGCCCAGCCGCCGCGCATCGACTTCGGCAACCCGGCCCCGGCTTCGGCGGCGAGCGCGGGCGGCTGACATGGGCGCGCTGCGCCGCGTCGTGCTGGCGCTACTGGCCTGCGCCTGGCTGGCGTGCGCCGGTGCATGGGGCCAGGCGGCCGTGCCGCCGGCGACGGCGCACGTCATCGACCAGACGGGCTCCCTCGACGCGGCGCAATCGGGCACGCTGGAGACGCGCCTGGCGGCCTTCGAGCGCGAACACGGCGCCCAGGTCGTCGTGCTGATCGTGCCGACCACGGCGCCCGAGACCATCGAGCAGTTCGGGATCCGCGTGGCCGACCAGTGGCGCATCGGCCGCAAGGGCGTCGACGACGGTGTCATCGTCCTCGTTGCGCTGCAGGACCGGGCCGCCCGCATCGAGGTGGGCTACGGGCTCGAAGGCGTCCTGACCGACGTGGCGTCGCACCGGATCCTCGCGGAAACCATGGAGCCGAAGCTGCGCGCGGGCGACGTCGCCGGCGGCGTGTCGGACGGTGTCGACCGCATCCTGTCGATGTTGAGTTCCGTGCCGGCGCCGGCCTCCGGGACGAGTGCGGGCCAGGCAAGTCCGCGTGACGATGCGGGCGAGTACTCGCCGTACTTCTGGGTCGTCGTGGTCGCCATCGCCCTCGGCGGACTGCTGCGCCGGGCCTTCGGGCCGGTGAAGGCCGCCGCACTGACGGCACCCGTCGGCGCGCTCCTCGGCTGGTTGGCCGGCGGGTCGATCGTCGTGATCCTCGCGGCCGCGGCGCTGGCCGCCGTGCTGGCCGCACTCGGCATCTCGGCCTGGCTGCCGTGGGGCGGCGGCTCGTCCTTCAAGGGGCGTGGCGGCGGATTTGGTGGTGGCGGCGCGTCGGGTCGCTGGTGACACCGCGCCGGCGACGGGGTCGGTCGCGGACGTCGCCGTCGCCGCGGTTGCGCGAGCGCAAGGTGGGTTCGCGCCGCGGCGCGAAGAATGGATGCAACCCCGTCCGAATCAGTCCCGATATCGGCGGTCACGGCCAAGGAGTCCGCTGCCATGTATTCACGCATCCTCGTCCCCGTCGATGGCAGCCCGCCGTCGCTCGCCGGCCTGAAGGAGGCCATCACCCTGGCGACCGATGGCGGCGCGACGATCGTCGTTCTCAACGTCGCCTCCGAGCTGCCGCTCGCGACCGCGCCCGAGGGCTTCGTCGCCTATCGCGAATTCGTGGACGCCCTGTCCGCCGCCGGACGAGCGATCGTCAAGGAGGCCGGCAAGGAGGTCGAGAAGGCGGGCGTGAAGGTCGAGAGCCTGGTCCTGGACGTCGGCATGTCGCCCGTCAGCGACGCGATCGTCGAGCAGATCGGCCGCCAGCGCTGCGACCTGGTCGTGATGGGAACGCACGGGCGCCGCGGGCTCAAGCGCCTGACGCTGGGCAGCGACGCGGAACTCGTGGTGCGCCAGTCGCCCGTGCCGGTGCTGCTGGTCAAGGCGCCCCCCGCCGCCAAGTGACGGCCTGGTCGCCATGCACTGCGCATACATCACGCATGCCGACTGCATGCGCCACGAGATGGGGCCCAGCCATCCCGAGTCGCCGGCGCGCCTGTCAGCCATCCATGACCGCCTGCTGTTCGACGGCATCCTCGATTTCATGAGCGTGCACGACGCACCGATGGCGACACAGGAGCAACTGTGCCGCGTCCACACGCCGGAGCACGTGGCGCACGTCATGGCCTCGACGCCGATGGACGGCTACGTCCAGGTCGACCCGGACACCAGCATGAACCCGCACACCGTCGTCGCCGCCTTGCGCGCGGCCGGCGCCGTGGTGCTCGCCACCGACCTCGTGCTGGGCGAGCGGGCCGACGCCGCCTTCTGCTGCGTCCGGCCACCGGGCCATCATGCGGAGCGGGCGGCGGCGATGGGCTTCTGCTTCTTCGACAACGTCGCGGTCGGCATCCGCCACGCACTCGACGTGCACGGCCTGGACCGCGTCGCGCTCGTCGATTTCGACGTGCACCACGGCAACGGCAGCCAGGACATCTTCCGCGACGATCCGCGCGTGCTGATGTGCTCGACCTACGAACTCGATCTCTACCCGTTCCCGACCGACACGACCGGGCCGAACATGGTCAACGTCGGCCTGCCGCCGCGCTCCGGCGGAGAGGCCTTTCGCCGTGCGGTCGAAGAGATCTGGATCCCCGCGATCGACCTCTTCCAGCCGCAGCTGATCGTCGTGTCGGCCGGATTCGACGGCCATCGCGCGGACGACATGGGCAACCTGGGCCTCGTCGAGGCCGACTACCAGTGGGTCACCTGCGAACTCGTGAAGCTCGCGCGGCGGCATTGCGGCGGCCGCGTGGTGTCGTCGCTGGAGGGCGGCTACCACCTGCCGAGCCTGGCGCGCAGCGTGGCGGCGCACGTGTCGGCGCTGATCGGCGCCGCGTGACGACGGGCGCTTGATTGACCAGGCGCAACGCGGCATTCGCCCGTGCAAGCAAGATGCACCCATGAGCCATGATCCGACCTCCTATCCCGACCTGACACGAGCCATCTCGCGCCGGGTGTCCTCTCTTCGCGACGGCCAGCCCGAGGCGATGCACGGATTCAGGCAACTGTCCGACGGCGCCATGGCCGCGGGCGCGATCGACGCGAAGACCAAGGAGCTCATGGCGCTGGCCCTGGGCATCGCCGCGCATTGCGCTGCCTGCATCGGCTTCCATGCGAAGGCGCTGGTGGCCCTGGGCGCCCGGCGCGCCGAGATCGAGGAGACCGTCGCGGTGGCGGTCTACATGGGCGGCGGCCCGTCGCTGATGTATGGCGCGGACGCGCTGGCGGCCTTCGAGCAGTTCGGCGAGAAGGCGGCTGCGCACGCGGCCAAGACATG
>DATCRO010000301.1:0-4218 GCA_036569025.1 Burkholderiaceae bacterium | reverse complement strand
CACCCGAGAACTCGTGCGGGTACTGCGCCAGGCGGGCCTGCGGCGCGGGCAGTCCGACCTGGCGCAGCAGCCCGATCGCCCGCTCGCGCGCCTGCGCGGCGCCCAGCGGCAGGTGCGTGCGCAGCGTCTCGACGAGCTGGTGGCCGATCGTGTGCAGCGGGTTCAGCGAGGTCAGCGGATCCTGGAAGATCGCGCCGATGCGCCGGCCACGCACGAGGCGCATCGCCTCGCGCGGCAGGTCGTCGATGCGCTGGCTCTCCAGCAGCACCTGCCCGGCCGCCATGCGCCCCGGCGGTTCCAGCAGGCCGATGATCGCGGCGCCGGTCAGCGACTTGCCCGCGCCCGATTCGCCGACGACGCCAAGGATCTCGCCGGCGGCGATGTCGAACGTCACACCGTCGAGCGCGCGCGGCGTGCCGCGGCGCGTCGGGAACTCGACGCACAGGTCGCGCACCTCGAGCAGCGGACCGGTCACTGCAACCTCGGGTTCAGCGCGTCGCGGAGCCAGTCGCCCAGCAGGTTCACGCTCAGCGCGACCAGCACCAGCGCCGCGGCCGGGAACAGCGTGATCCACCATTCGCCGGCGTAGAGGAAGTCGTTGCCGATGCGGATCAGCGTGCCCAGCGACGGCGTCGTGGGGGGCACGCCGACGCCCAGGAACGACAGGGTCGCCTCGGCCACGATCGCCTGCCCGACCTGGATCGTGGCCAGCACCAGCACCGGCCCGAGCACGTTGGGCAGCACGTGGCGGCGCAGCAGCCGCAGCGTCGGCACGCCGGCCAGGCGCGCGGCCTGCACGTACTCCTTGTGCCGCTCCACGAGCGCCGAACCGCGCACCGTGCGTGCGTAGCGCACCCACTCGGTCAGCGTCAGCGCGGCGATCAGCACGGCGAACGCCAGCACCTCGTGCGCATGCGGGAAGACGACGCGGCCCACGCCGTCGATCAGCAGCGCGATCAGGATCGGCGGGAACGACAGCATGACGTCGGACAGCCGCATCAGCGCCGCATCGACGAAGCCACCCGCGAAGCCCGCGAGCAGGCCCGTCGTCACGCCGATCGCGACCGACAGCGCCACCGAGCTCAGGCCCACCATCAGCGAGATGCGCAGGCCGTACAGCAGGGCCGACAGCATGTCGCGGCCCTGGTCGTCGGTGCCCAGCGGATAGGTCGCCCGTCCGTCGGCCAGCCAGGCCGGCGGCAGGTGCGAGTCGGCCAGGTCCAGATGCGCCAGGTCGGACGGATCGTGCGGCGCCAGCCACGGCGCGAGCAGCGCGCCGGCCAGGCACAGCAGCGCCACCGCGGCGGCCAGCAGCGCCGTCGGCGAACGCACGAAGTCGTGCCGGAGACCGCCGCCGCTGCGATCGGCCGAGCGCGCATGGCGCGTCGTCGCCGCGCGGCCCGCATCCGGCGTCGACGGCAGCCGCGCGCTCATCGGCTGGCCCCGGCGCGCGCGCCGTGCAGGCGCAGCCGCGGATCCACGACCACGTACAGCAGGTCGACGACCAGGTTGATCAGGACGAACATCAGCGCGATGAGGCACAGCGCGGCCGCCATCACCGGCACGTCGGGGAACTGCACGGCCTGGATGAACAGGCTGCCCATGCCGGGCCAGGCGAACACGGTCTCGGTGATGACCGAGAACGCGATCAGGCTGCCCAGCTGCATGCCCGAGATCGTGAGCACGGGCATCAGCGCATTGCGCAGCGCGTGGCCGAAGTGCACGACGCGGTCCGGCAGCCCGCGGGCGCGTGCGAATTTCACGTAGTCCGTGCGCAGCGCCTCCAGCATCTCCCCGCGCACGAGCCGCATGAGCAGCGCGAGCTGGTAGACGGCCAGCGTGACTGCCGGCAGCAGGATGTGGCGCCAGCCGTCGAGCGTCAGCAGCCCCGAGCTCCAGCCGCCTACCTGCACCGTGGCGCCGCGGCCGAAGCTGGGCAGCCATCCGAGCAGCACCGAGAACACCTCGATCAGCACGATGCCCACCAGGAACGTGGGCAGCGACACGCCCAGCAGCGACACCGCCATCGTCAGCCGCGCGTCCCAATGACGGCGCCGCAGCGCGGCGTGCACGCCCAATGGCACGGCGACCAGCACCGAGATCAGCGCCGCCACCACCGCCAGTTCCAGCGTCGCCGGCAGGCGCTCGGCGATCAGCGCCGAGACCTCGCGGCCCTGGCGCAGGCTCAGGCCGAAGTCACCGGCCAGCGCATGGCGGACGAAGCGCGCGAACTGCACGGGCGCCGGTTCGTCCAGGCCCAGCTCGGCGTGCAGCCGCTCCCGCTGCGCGGCGCTCGGATCCGGCCCGACCATGTTGCTGACCGGATCGCCGACATACTGGAACAGCGAGAACGCCCCCAGCCCGACGACCAGCATCACGAGCACGGCCTGCGCGAGTCGGCGGAGGATGAACGGCAGCATCGAGGGCAAGAATACCCCCGAAGGGCCGCCGGCGCGCCCTGGGTTCCACCGCAGTGGGCAGCGAACGGGCCTGGCTGCTGCCGACGCCGCGCAATGAAAAAGGCCCGTCCGCAGACGAGCCTCGAAGGGGCTCCGCGCGAGGCGGAGCACTGAGCATCCCGGCCAGGCCGGGCGGCGATCAGAAGTTGTGGACGACGCCCACGTTGAACGCCTTGTCGCCCGTGCCGGACGACGTGGCGTTGCCGACCGTGAAGGCCGCGCCGTGCTGGTTCTGGATGCGGGCGAAGGAGCTGTACACCGAGGTGCGCTTGGACAGCGGGTAGATGTAGCCGATGCCGATCTGGTTGGCGTCCTTGTCGGCGACCGTGCGGTCGTTGTGATGGATGTACGAAGCCATCATGTTGCCGCCGGCGACGGGAACGGTCACGCCGCCCATCAGGTCGATGACGTCCAGGGTCGACGGGCCGGTGGACTTCTGGGCCAGGGCGTGGAGCTTGATGACGCCGAAGTCGTAGGTGCCGCCGAGCGTGTAGTTCTTGCGCGCGGCGCCGTTGCCGGCGCTGTTGCTCACGTCGTAGAACGAGAAGCCGACGTAGGCCGGGCCCGAGGCGTAGGTCAGGCCGGCGCCGGTTTCGCGATTGGCTTCCCAGTTGCCGGTCTGCTCGCCGAAGGCGATTTCAGCAGAACCGACGAAGCCGCCCATGTTCGGGGTGGCGTACGTCACCGAGTTGTTCAGGCGGATGCCCGACGGATCGACGATGTTGTTGATCTGGCCGGCGAAGCCCGTGCCGAACGGGTCGATCGTGCTCAGGTTGTTGAAGCCGATGCTGTACTGGCGGCCGGCGCTGATGGCACCGAAGGCGCCCGTCAGGTCACCGTGGGCCTGGCGGCCCATGAAGGCGTTGCTGCCCGTGCAGAAGTTCGTGGAGGTCTGCGTGGTCGTGCCGACCGTGTTCCCGGCGCCGTCCTTGACGGTCAGGGTGCTGGTAGCCGGCGCGGCGCTGTCGGCGCAGTAGCCGGTTTCCAGCTGGAAGGAGGCCTTCATGCCGCCGCCGAGGTCTTCGACGCCCTTGAAGCCGATGCGCGAGCCGCCAGTCACGCCGGAGTCCAGGCGGACCGACTTGCCGGCAGCGCTGCCGCTGTCGAGAACCAGGCCCAGGTCAACCTTGCCGTACAGGGTCACGGACGATTGGGCGAAAGCGGCGCCGGACACGGCGGTGAGCACTGCGAGAGCGAGCAGCGACTTTTTCATTGCGAATATCTCCTAGGGTTAACAAGAGATTCCGGTCGCGGCGCGGCTGGGCGTGTTTCACCGCAAGGACCGCAACCTCATCGGAAGCTGGACGTATTGCACCATCGGGGCCCACGGTTGCAAAGGAATGGCGGCCGAAATCGCGGGCGCCTGTTGTCCTCGCACAACGTCACATTGAGTGGCCCCATTTGGTGGCAGGCGGGGCCTTTCCGGCCCGATCGGGTATCGTTCCGGCATGGAAATGAGTCTCGTCGATCGCTGGATCTGCGGCGCCGAAGTGGCGCTGCGCACGCTGTCCGGCGGCAGCCGCGCCGAACGCGCGACGCCGCTGCCCGCGCCCGCCGGCGACCCGCCGGACGCGGTCGTGCCGGCCGAGCTGGCGCCCGCGGACAAGCGCCTGTCGGGCGCGCTGATGCGCGTGAACCATGTGGGGGAGGTCTGCGCCCAGGCTCTCTACCAGGCGCAGGCCGTGGCCACGTCGGACCCGGCGCTCAAGGCCCGGATGGCGCAGGCCGCGCGCGAGGAGGTCGACCACCTCGCCTGGAC
>DATCRO010000300.1:0-10327 GCA_036569025.1 Burkholderiaceae bacterium | reverse complement strand
CGTCGAGGCCGAACTCGAACTTCGTGTCGGCGATGATGATGCCCTTGGTCAGCGCGTATTCGGCGGCCCGCTCGTACAGCGCGATGGAGACGTCGCGCACGTGGTTGGCCAGCTCGTTGCCGATCATGGCGCTGGCCACCTTGAACGTGATGTTCTCGTCGTGCTCGCCGGCCTCGGCCTTGGTCGCGGGCGTGAAGATGGGCTCGGGCAGCTTCGACGCGTTCTTCAGGCCGGCGGGCAGCTGCACGCCGCACACCGACTGGCTCGCCTGGTATTCCTTCCAGCCGGAGCCTGCCAGGTAGCCGCGCACCACCGCCTCGATGGGCAGCGGCTTCAGGCGCTTGACCAGCATCGAGCGCTCGCGCACCTGCGCCACCTCGTCGGCCTGCACGACGGACTCCGGCGCCTCGCCGGTCAGGTGGTTCGGGACGATGCCCTCGAGCTTGCCGAACCAGAACAGCGCCATCTGCGTCAGCAGGGCGCCCTTGCCGGGGATCGGCTCGCCCAGGATGACGTCGAACGCCGACAGGCGGTCGGTGGCCACCATCAGGATGCGGTCGTCGCCGACGGCATAGTTGTCACGCACCTTGCCGCGCGCCAGCAGCGGCAGGGAGTGGATGGAGGTGGTGAGCAGCGCGGCGGTCATGGATCGGGCAGGCTTTGGTCGGCTAAACCCGTATTGTGCCTGCCTGAGCGCTGCAGTTCTTCATTGCCCGACGCCGTCGCAGGTCGCTTCCGTGAGAAGTTGGAGGGCGCGGGCGCGAAGCCTCCCCTCGCGGGACAGCGACCGCTGCGCAGCGCCCCCTCCGGGGCGTGGGGGCTCAATGGACCGTCTGCGCGAGCTCGCCGCTGGCGTACTTGGCGGCCACCACCTGCAGCGTGTCCGTCTTGATCTTGCCGGCCTGGCCTTCGCAGCCGAACTCGACGTAGCGCTGGCGGCAGATCGCCTTGGCGGCCTCGCGCGCGGGCTTGAGGTAGTCGCGCGGGTCGAACTTGTCCGGGTTCTCGAACAGGTACTTGCGGATCGCGCCGGTCATCGCCAGGCGGATGTCGGTGTCGATGTTGATCTTGCGCACGCCGTGCTTGATGGCTTCCTGGATCTCCTCGACCGGCACGCCGTAGGTCTCCTTCATGTTGCCGCCGAACTGGCGGATGATCGCCAGCAGGTCCTGCGGCACCGAGGACGAGCCGTGCATCACCAGGTGGGTGGTGGGGATGCGGCGGTGGATCTCCTTGATGCGGTCGATGGCCAGGATGTCGCCCGTGGGCTTGCGCGTGAACTTGTAGGCGCCGTGGCTGGTGCCGATGGCGATGGCCAGCGCGTCCAGCTGCGTGCGCTTGACGAAGTCGGCGGCCTGCTCGGGATCGGTGAGCAGCTGGTCGCGCGTCATCGTCGCGTCGGTGCCGTGGCCGTCCTCCTTGTCGCCCTTCATCGTCTCGAGCGAGCCGAGGCAGCCCAGTTCGCCTTCGACCGTGATGCCGCGCGCATGCGCCATGTCGACGACGGTGCGGGTGACGTCCACGTTGTAGTCGTAGCTGGCGATGGTCTTGCCGTCGGCCTGCAGCGAGCCGTCCATCATGACGGAGCTGAAGCCCAGGTCCATCGCGCCGCGGCAGACTTCGGGGTTCTGGCCGTGGTCCTGGTGCATCACCAGCGGGATCTGCGGCCAGCTCTCGGTGGCCGCCTGGATCAGGTGCTTGATGAACGGTTCGCCGGCGTACTTGCGGGCGCCGGCGGATGCCTGCAGGATCACGGGGGCGCCGACTTCGGCGGCGGCCGACATCACGGCCTGCACCTGCTCCAGGTTGTTGACGTTGAAGGCCGGGATCCCGTAGCCGTTCTCGGCTGCGTGGTCCAGCAGTTGGCGCATGGAAACGACGGGCATGGGAAGTCCTTTGAAGGATGTTGCAAATGCGTTTCGGCAACCGGTGCCGTGAGCTGTCTCCGGCTCACGAACCCGACGGTGCCACGAAATCCGGCGGCGCGGTGGCGTAACTGCGCCGTAACTTGCCCATTCTAGAAGGTCGGGTACTGGACCGCATAATCGCCCCTGGTCCGCAATCGCAACGACGGGTTTCCGATGGTCTTTTCCTGGTTCAACACAAGCAAGGTCGATGCGTTCGTCGACGCCGAGGTCGCGGACCTCGTCAAGCGTGTCCCGCCGGCCAGGCTCGAGGGCGACGGCGCCGGCGCCAGGAAGGCGGCCGAACAGCTGGCCAAGGGGCACGACCTGCTCCTGCGCCACGCCAAGGACTTCGTCCAGCGCGAGAAGCCCAACCTGTACCAGAAGGCGCGCATCGCCAACCGCATGAAGTGGGCGCTGCTGGAAGCCAGGTACCCCAAGAGCTTCGTCGACGAATTCGCCTATGCGCTGGCCAGCGTCGTGGCGGCGGCCAACGCCAATCGCGAGGTCTGATGCCGCGCCCGTCCTCGTACACGGCCGTCTCGCCCGCGACGGCCCAGTTGAACCAGGCCGTGGCGCTGCACCAGGCCGGCAGGCTGGAAGAGGCCGCCGCGGCCTACCGGCAGTTCCTGCAGCAGTTCCCCGGCCAGTTCGACGCCACGCACCTGCTGGGCGTGATCGCGCTGCAGCGCGGCGACCTCGCGACGGCGGAGACGCAGATCACCCAGGCGCTCGCGAGCAAGCCCAAGGACGCGGCGGCGCTGAACAACCTGGGCACCGTGCTGCTGCGCGCGCGGCGGCTCGACGAGGCGCGCGAGCAGTTCGAGCGCGCCGCCAAGGCGCAGCCCACGTTCGCGGACGCGCAGTCCAACCTGGGCAACGTCCTGCGCCAGCTCGGACGCGTCGCCGAATCGCTGGTGCCGCTCAAGCGCGCGTACGGCGCCAGCCCGAAATCGGCCGAGATCGCCGACCTGCTGGGCGCCTCGCTGCTGGAGACGGGCGACGGCCGCGGCGCCGTCGCCATCTTCGAGACCAGCGTGAAGTCGCGCCCGCGCGACGCCCGGGCCTGGCTGAACCTGTCGATCGCCTGCGACCTGGCCGGCAACCCCAAGCGCGCGCTGGAGGCGGCCGACCAGTCGCTGGCCCTCGAGCCCGCCGCGCCGGCGCACGGCGCGCGTGGCCGCGCGCTGGCCGCGCTCGGCGACCGCGCCGCCGCGCGCACCGCCTTCGACGCCGGCGTGCGCGGCGCGCCGCGCGATGCCGTGGCGCACCACAACTTCGGCGTGTTCCTGCGCGAGCAGGGCGAGATCGACGCCGCGCTCACGCACCTGCGCGAGGCGCTCAGGCTCGACCCGCAGCTGGCCGCGGCGCACGAGGCGCTGGTCGGCGCGCTGGTGGACGGCGGCCGCGGCGACGAAGCGCTGCGGCACGGCCAGGCCTTCGGCCAGTCGCACCCCGGCAGCAGCGCGGCGCTCGCGATGCAGGCGTCGGCGCAGTTCGCGCTCGGCCACATGGAGGACGCGGTCGAGCTCTACGCCCGCGCCGTGGGGGCGCCGGGGGCGGACGCGGCCACGTTCCTCGGCCATGGCAACGCGCTGTTCGGCGCGGGCGATGCCGCCGCCGCGACCAGGCAGTTCGCGCGCGCCGTCGAACTCGATCCGCAGAACGCGCGCGCCCGCTTCGCGCTGGCGATGTCGCATCTGCGGCCGGTCTACGACGACGCCGCCCAGATGGACGCATCGCGCAAGGCCTTCACGCGCGCGCTCGGCGAGCTCGACGCGTGGTTCACGCCCGCTCGCGCCGCCGCCGGTTCGACGGCCGTGGGCAGCGCGCTGCCGTTCTACCTCGCGTACCACCCCGTCGACGTGCGAGCGCTGCTGCTGCCGTACGGCAAGCTCGCCACGCGCCTGATGGCCGCCGGCGCGCCGCTCGCGGGTGCGCAGACGTCACGCGCGAGCGCGGGCGCGGCGCGCAAGCTGCGTGTGGGCATCGCCGCCGCCCACGTGCGCGACCACTCCGTGTGGAACGCGATCACGCAGGGCTGGGTCCGGCACCTGGACCGCGCCCGCATCGAGCTGACGATCTTCAAGCTCGATCGCGCCAGCGACGACGAGACGGCCCGCGCGCGCCGCGACGCGGCCGCGTTCGTCGACACGCCGACGACGCTCGACGAGTGGACCCGCGCGATCACCGACGCCCGCCTCGACGTGCTGATCTACCCCGAGATCGGCATGCACCCGCTCACGGCGCGCCTGGCCGCGCTGCGGCTGGCGCCTGTGCAGGCCGTGGCCTGGGGCCAGCCGCTGACCAGCGCGCTGCCCACGATGGACCTGTTCCTGTCCGCCCAGGCGCTCGAGCCCGACGGCGCGGCGAGCCACTACGCGGAAAAGCTGGTCGCGCTGCCGCACCTGGGCGTGTGCCTGCAGCCGCTGCAGCCCGAAGAGGTGGTGCCCGACTTCGCCGGGCTGGGCCTGAACCCCGACGCGCCGCTGCTGCTGTGCCCCGGCACGCCGTTCAAGTACACGCCGCAGGGCGACGCCGCGCTCGTGGCGATCGCCAAGGGCCTGCAGGCGCGCGGCCGTGGCCGCCTCGTGTTCTTCCTGAGCCATCGCCCGGGGATGTCGCGCCAGGTCGAGCAGCGCATGCGCCAGGCATTCGGCAAGGCCGGCGTCGACTACGACCGCACCGTGGCCTGGGTGCCCACGCTCACCCGCGGCCGCTTCCACGGCCTGATGCGGCGCTCCACGGCGCTGCTGGACACGCTCGGCTTTTCCGGCTTCAACACCGCCGTGCAGGCGCTCGAGTGCGACCTGCCGGTCGTCGCGTTCGAGGGCCCCTTCATGCGCGGCCGCCTGGCCAGCGGCCCGCTGCGCCACCTCGGGCTGGACGAGCTGGTCGCGGGCACCCCGGAGGCGTTCGCCGCGATCGCATTGCGGCTGGCGGAGGACGAGGCCTGGCGCGCCCATTTGGAGCGCGAGATCGCCCAGCGCCGCCACGCACTGTTCTTCGACCAGGCGCCGGTGCGGGCGCTCGAGGACGCCCTCTTCGAGGCTGCCGGCGTCGCCAGGCCGACCTGAGCGGGCCACCCACGCCGGCGCCAGTCCGGTGTCAGGTCTTGAATCGTTGCGTGGGCGGCGGTGCAAGGATGGGGTCATGCAAGCATGGGGTCAGGTCTTGAAAGTTGCGTGGCGGCGCCATGGCCGACGCTCGCAAGTCGAGCACGCAACTTTCAAGACCTGACCCCATCCGCGCGATTCAAGACCTGCCCCCCGCCGGAGCGCCGAACTCCGCCGGTTTTCCGGCCTTGTTCGGCGGCTCCCCGAGTGACAGGTCCGGGAAACTCTGCCGAGTGCGCCGCCCGTCCGGGGACGGCCCGGAGAACCTGATGGCCCGCATCGAACTCGCTACCCTGACCCGCACGATCACCGCCGACGCCCTGGCGCACCCGACCGACCTCGGCCCGACGCTGGCCAGGCGCCACTCGGTCTCGCGCGGCACGATGACCAAGCAGCTCAAGCGCCTGGTCGACAGCGGCTGGCTCGTACGCACGGGCGTCACGCGTCCGCACTTCAAGCCGGGCGTGCAGCGCGAGGTCACCAATGAGTACGCGATCGCCGGCCTGGACGAGCACACGCCGTGGCTGCGCGACGTCCACCCCGTGCTGCAGCTGAGCCCGGCCGTCGCGCGCGTCGCGCAGCACGTTTTCGGCGAGCTGCTGAACAACGCGATCGACCATGCGCAGGCCACGCGCGTGACCGTGTCGGTGCGCCAGACGCCGACCCACCTGCACATCCTGATCGGCGACGACGGCCTGGGCGTGTTCAACCAGCTTGCCGCCAAGGCCGAGCTGCCCGACGCCCAGCGCGCCGCGCTCGAGATCTCCAAGGGCCGCCTGACGACGCAGCCCGAATGCCACGGCGGCCGCGGCCTGTTCTTCGTCGCGCGCATGGTCGACGCGATGAACCTGCAGTCCAACGGCCAGGTGCTGCAATGGCGCCACCGCGGCGAGTCGGTGCAGTTCCGCAGCCATCCGCTCAACCGCACCGGCACCACCGTGTTCGTGAGCCTGGCGCTCGATTCCACCGTGCGCCCCACCGACACCTACAGCGCGTTCGGCTCCGAGGATGCGCCGCTGGACTTCAGCCGCACGCAGGTGCCGCTGCGCCTGCTGACCGACAACGGCCTGACGCTGGACTCGCGCGCGCAGGCCCGCTGGGTCGTGTCGCGCCTGGAGCTGTTCGCCACCGCCGAACTCGACTTCGACGGCGTCGACGACGTCGGACCCAGCTTCATCGACGAGGTCTTCCGCGTCTACGCCAAGGCGCACCCGGAAGTGGCGCTGCAGCCGACCAAGGCCAGCGAACGCGTGGGCAAGCTGCTCAAGGGCGTGATGCACTGAGCCGCGCGGCTCAGCGCAGCTCGCCGCCGCGCATCGCGCGGTACGCCGCCTCGAGGTCGCGCACGAAGCGCGGCATGTCGGTGAGCGGCGAGGCCTGCAGGCGCGGGCGCAGCTCGCGGCGCAGCCGTCGCAGCGCCTCGCGGTCGGACGCGCGTTCGACGACCCGGTCGACGAAGGCCTCCAGCGACGGCGCGACCCAGTCGTCCAGGCCCACCTCCGCCAGCACGCTGGCCGCGCTGCGCGACACCGAGGTCTCGCCGACCGCCGTGGCCACGGGCACGCCCATCCACAGCGCGTCCAGCGTGGTGGTGCCGCCGCCGTACGGGAAGCTGTCCAGGGCGATGTCGACGCCGTTGTACAGGTCGAAGTACTTGTTCAGGGGCACGCGGGCCAGGAATTCGACGCGGTCGCCGGCCACGCCCTGGCGCGCGAGCGCCTCGCGGATGGCCGCACGCTTGCGCTCGGAGTTGATGTTGGCCACCCGCAGGCGCGAGCCGGGCAGGCGCGCCAGCGCCTCGCCCCACCGCTGCAGCACGGCGTCCGACAGCTTGAGCGACGCGTTGAACGAGCCGAACGTCAGGTGGCCGTTGCGCTCGAACGGCGCCTCGCCGATCGCCTCGACCAGCATCGGCCGGTAGCACCACTGGCTCGTCGGAAGGTGCACCAGCCGCTCCGTGTGGAAGGGCTGCGCCAGCGCGAGCGGGTCGGTGCGCGCGTCGCACAGGCGGTAGTCCATGCGCGACAGGCCCGTGGTGCCGAGGTAGCCGACCCAGCCCACCTGCACCGGCGCCGGCTTCTGCGCGAACACGCCCGTGCGCGGCACGCCGGTGTGGCCGGCGAGGTCGACGAGCACGTCGATGCCGTCGGCGTGGACGCGGTCGGCGATCTGCGTGTCGCTCAGGGCCGCCACGTCGCGCCAGTGGTCGCTCAGGGCGCGGATGCGCTCGGTGACGCCGTCGCTGCCCTTGCCGAACGAGTAGCAGAACACCTCGACCTGCGTGCGATCGTGCTGCTCGAGCACCGGCACCACGAAGAAAGTGACCGGGTGCAGCACGAAGTCGGCCGAGAGGTAGCCCACGCGCAAGCGCTTCGGGGCGGGCGACGCGGCGTGCTGGAAGCGCGCGGGCACCGCCTGCTCGAGGTCGGCGCCCAGGCGCGCGTGGCGGCGGAAGATCTCGTCCTGCGACAGGCCTTGCGCGAACAGCGTCAGCAGCAGCTCGAGCGATCGGTCCGGCCACGATTGCGGCCGCTGCGCGGTGACCGGCGAGATCGTCGCGAGCGCCGCGTCCGCGAAGCCCTGGTCGCGCAGCACGCGGGCCAGCAGCGCGAGCGAGTCGGCGTTGCCGGGATCGAGTTCGAGCGCCCGCCGCAACGCCGGCTCGGCGTCGTCCGCGCGCGCCTGGCGCATCAGCAGCGTGCCCAGGTTGTACCAGGCACCGGCGTCGTCGTCGCGCAGGCGCAGCGCCGCCTCGATCGCGGCGACGGCCCCGGCAGTCTGGCCGCGCGCGTCCAGCACGTTGGACTGCACGACCAGCGCCTGGGCGAAATCCGGCTTCGCGCGCACGGCGGCGGCGATCAACGTCTCCGCGCGCGCCAGGTCGCCGCGCACCAGCGCGAGCCGCGCGTAGTTGTAGTTGCCGAACGGATGCGCCGCGTCGATCGCCAGCACGCGCTCGTAGGCGGCGCCGGCGCCGTCCTCATCGCCGGCGGCCGCCAGCGCGATGCCCAGGTTCAGGTGCGCCCGCGCATGCCCCGGCGCCCTGGCCACGGCCTCGCGGTACAGCGCCTCGGCGCGCGCGAGCTGGCCGGCGTCCTCGAGCGCGTTGCCCTGCGCGATGAGCGCGTCGGCGCCGGCGACGTCGTCAGGCACCACGGGCACCGGCGCGGGCGCCTCCACCTGCGAGGGTGCGGGCGCAGGCGTCGGCGCGGTGGGCGACGACAGGATTCGGTTCAGCAGGTTCTTGAGCATGGGGCGGCGGCGTCTCCGTGGCGCATTGTCGGCCGGTTTGTCAGGCCGTCCTGTCCAGCCACATCCGGCGCCAGGCCGCCTCGAGGTCGCGGGTATAGCGCGGCAGGTCGGTCAGCGGCGATGCCTGCAGGCGCGGGCGCAGGTCGCGTCGCAGGGTGCGCAGGGCCTCGAGGTCGGACGCGCGCGCCACGGCGAGGTCCACGAAGCGGTCGGCGTCCGGCGCGATCCAGTCGTCCAGCCCGAGCGCCGCGAGGATGCTGGCCGCGCTGCGCGAGACGGGCGTGTCGCCGACCGCCGCCACCACGGGCACGCCCATCCACAGCGAGTCGAACGTCGTGGTGCCACCGCCGTACGGGAAGGTGTCGAACGTGATGTCGACCGCGTTGTACAGGCCGAGATACTTGTCGAAGCCGACGCGCGGCATGAACTCGACGCGATCGGCGGCCACGCCCTCGCCCTCGATGTCGCGCCGGATGGCCGCACGCTTGCGCCCGGAGTTGATGTCGCCGATGACCAGCCGCGAGCCGGGCACCCGCAGCAGCACCTGCGCCCAGCGCCGGCAGGCTGCGGGCGTGATCTTGATGGCCGCGTTGAACGAGCCGAAGGTCAGGTGGCCGTTGCGCTCGAACGGGGGCGCGGGCTCGATGTCCTGGTCCACCATCGCGCGGTAGCACCACTGGCTCGCGGGCATCGAGACCAGCCGCTCGGTGTGGCGCGGCTGCGAGATGGCGGGCGGATCGGCGCGCTCGTCGCTCAGGCGGAAGTCCATGCGGGTCAGGCCGGTCGTGTTGAGGTAGCCCAGCCACTCCACCTGCACCGGCGCGGGACGCTGGCAGAACACGCCCAGGCGCGGGATGCCGGTGTGGCCGATCAGGTCGACCAGCACGTCGATGCCGTCGGCATGGATCAGGTCGGCCAGCGCGTCGTCCGACAGCGCGGCGACCTCGCGCCAGTGGTCGCAGGTGTCCTGGATCCGGTCGGTCATGCCGTCGCGCCTGGTCTCGGACGAATAGCAGAACACCTCGACCTGCGTGCGATCGTGGTGCTCGAGCACGGGAATCAGGAAGAACGCGACCGGGTGCAGCAGGAAGTCCGACCCGAGGTAGCCCACGCGCAGCCGCCGCGCCGGGTCGCCCCGCTCGGGATGGTGCGCGAAACGCGGCGGCACGGCCTGCTCCAGGCCGGCGCCGAATTGCACGTGGCGCCGGAACATCGCGTCGGCATCGTCGTCGCCCGCGGAATTCATGACCAGCAGCTCGAACGAGCGATGCAGCCAGTTGGCGGGGTCGCGCTCGATGATGCTGCGCAGCGGCACGAGGGCCTCGCGCGCGAAGCCCTGGTCGCGCAGGATGCGGGCGAGCAGTTCGGTGGCCTGCGGGAAGTCGGGCCTGGCACGCAGCGCCTGCGCGGCCAGCGTCTCGGCCCGGTCGTTGTCGCCGCGCACGACCAGCAGCCGCGCGTAGTTGTAGTTGCCGAACGGGTGGGCCGGGTCGATCGCGAGCACGCGTTCGTAGGCGGCAATCGCGCCGTCGTCGTCGCCTTGCGCCGCGAGCACGATGCCCAGGTTCAGGTGCGCCCGCGCATGCCCTGGCGCCTTCTCGACCGCCGCGCGGTACAGCGCCTCGGCGCGCGGCAGCATGCCCGCATCTTCCAGTGCGTTGCCCTGCACGATCAGCGCGTCGGCGGCGGCGATGTCGTTGGCGGTCGTCTCGCGCGCTGCGGGTGCCGGTGTCGGTGTCGGTGCCGGTGCGGGTGCGGGTGCGGGTGCGGGTGACGGCAGGATTCGGTTCAGCAGGTTCTTGAACATGGCTGGGGCGTCCGGCGGATGCTGCATTGTGGGCCGGGAATCTCCTTCTCTTGCGATGGGGCGCGTGTCGCTTCGCGGCGGGTGGCGTTGGGCTTGAGACCGGTGTGTCGCTTCGCGCTGGCCGGCGTTGCGCTTGCGACAGGGTGGGCAGGGGCTCCGCTCTCCGGCTTGCCGTGCGTCGGAATCCGGCCTGGACGGCCGGATTCAGCGGGTTCCGTGGCTTCGACCGCTTCCTCGCGCTCGCCGCC
>DATCRO010000299.1:0-5510 GCA_036569025.1 Burkholderiaceae bacterium | reverse complement strand
GTCGAATCGCCCGCGCAGCTGAGCGCCGTGACGGCCGTCGGCTGCGACGAGATCCAGGGCTGGCTCGTCTCGCCGGCGTGCCCGCTCGACGAGTTCCTGGCCTTCCGCAAGGGCTGGGTGCAGAAGCCGCTGGCGCTGGTGGAGCAGGTGCGGGCGCTGGGCGCCGTGTAGCGCGCACGTAAAATCGCCGCTTTCGCATTCAACGAGGGTGCCGTCGGTGGCGATGTTCTGGTCGGTGTGTGTGGTGCTGCTCGCGTACCTGCTCGGGTCGCTGAGCTTCGCGGTGATCGTCTCCAGGGCGATGCGCCTGGACGATCCGCGCTCCTACGGCTCGGGCAACCCCGGCGCCACCAACGTGCTGCGCAGCGGCAACAAGCTGGCGGCCATCCTCACGCTGCTGCTGGACGCGCTCAAGGGCGTCGTGGCGGTGCTGATCGCGCGCTTCCTGGCCGAGCGCCTGGGCTATGGCGACGGGGTGGTGGCGCTGGCGGGCCTCGCGTCCTTCCTCGGCCACCTGGCCCCGATCTTCTTCCGCTTCCAGGGCGGCAAGGGCGTGGCCACGGCGGCCGGCGTGCTGCTGGCGCTGAACTGGGTGACGGGCCTCGCCTGCCTGGGCACCTGGCTCGCGATCGCCGTGCTCACGCGCTACTCGTCGCTCGCCGCGCTGGTGACGGCGGTGCTGGCCCCCGTCTATTTCCATTTCATGCACGGCGACTCACAAGTCGTCGGCGCGGTGGCCGTCATGAGCGTGCTGCTGATCTGGCGTCACCGCAGCAACATCACCAAGCTGCTGAACGGCACCGAATCCAAGCTGGGCAGCAAGGCCGGCAAGCCTTCCGACTCCGCGACCTGAACAACATCACCCCGAGAGAATCTTCATGAGCGAAATCAAGCGATTCGACGTCGGCCAGCGCATGTCCGAGATGGCCGTGCACAACGGCGTCGCCTACCTGGCCGGCCAGGTGGCCTCCGACGCCAGCCTCGACGCGCAGGGCCAGACGGCCAACGTCCTGGCGCAGATCGACGCCCTGCTGGCGCGCGCCGGCACCGACAAGTCGCGCATCCTGATGGCGCAGATCTACCTGGCCGACGTGGCCGACTTCGCGGCGATGAACGCCGCGTGGGATGCCTGGGTCGCCGGCGGCAACACGCCCCCGCGCGCCACGGTCGAGGCCAGGCTCGCCAAGCCGGAATGGAAGGTCGAGATCGTCGTGAAAGCCGCGGTCTGAGGCGAGACTAGGAGTCTGCGCGGCAGAAGCCGCGCGGACTCCTAGCTCGTCACGAGGCCGAGCAGGGCCGGGTCGCCCCGGCCCTCGCGCACCAGCACCGGATCGTCGCCGGTGAGGTCGATCACCGTGGTCGGCTCCATCGGGCAGGCGCCCGCGCAGACGATGGCCTGGATGCTCTTCTCGAAGCGCCGGCGGATCTCGTCGGTGTCGTTCAGCGGCTGCGTCTCGCCCGGCGGGATCAGCGTGGTGGCCAGCAGCGGCTGGCCCAGTTCCTCGAGCAGGGCCTGCAGCACCTTGTGGTCGGGCACGCGCAGGCCGATGGTGCGGCGCGACGGGTGCGATACCCGGCGCGGTACTTCCTTGGTCGCGTCGAGGATGAACGTGAACGGACCCGGCGTCGCGTTCTTGAGCAAGCGGTACTGCCGATTGTCGACGCGCGCGTAGTTCGCGAGCTCCGACAGGTCGCGGCACAGCAGCGTCAGGTGGTGCTTCTCGTCGACGCCGCGCACGCGGCGCAGCGCCTCGACGGCGTCCTTGTCGTCCAGGTGGCAGACGAAGGCGTAGCTCGAATCGGTGGGCACCGCCGCCAGGCCGCCGTCGTGCAGGATCTGCGCGGCCTGCCTCAGCAGCCGCAGCTGCGGGTTGTCGGGGTGAACGTCGAAGAACTGGGCCATGGGTGCATTGTCAACGCGCGACGCCTCCCCGGCGACGACAGTGCCTATCCGGGCAGCACGTCGACCGCGGCGCCCTGCAGCGGATGGCGTGGACGGGCCAGCGCGCGCTCACGACGCGGGCCTCTTCGGGCGCAGGTCGTCCTTGCTCCAGCGCGACCACACCGGCGTCAGGCGCAGCGACAGCGCGAGCGGCGTCGGCCGCAGGCCGAGGTCGAGGCGGCTCTCCTGCGGATCGTGGAAGTCGCTGCCGCGCGAGGCGAGCATCCCGAACTCGAGCGCCATGTCGGTGTACTTGGCGATGTCGCCGGCATGGTGGCTGCCGGTGACGACCTCGACGCCCTCGCCGCCGTGCGCCTGGAATTCGGAGAACAGCGCGTATTCCTCGGTCGGCGTGAACTTGTAGCGGCCCGGATGCGCGATCACGGCCACGCCACCGGCCGCGCGGATCCAGCGCACGGCGTCGCCCAGCCTGGCCCAGCGGTGCTCGACGTAGCCCGGCTTGCCCTCGGTGAGGTAGCGGCCGAACACGCTGCGCATGTCGGGCGAGATGCCGCTGGCCACCAGGAAGCGGCCGAAGTGCGTGCGCGAGACGAGATTGGGGTTCGGTGCGAACTTCATCGCGCCTTCGTAGGCGCCCTTGATGCCGACCTGCGCGAGGCCGTCGCCCATCTGCCTGGCGCGCTCCTCGCGGCCGGCGCGCACCTGCGCGATGCCGGCGGCCAGCTCCTCGTTGGCCGGATCGATGCCCAGGCCGACGATGTGCACCGTGGTGCCGGCGAAGGTGACGGAGATCTCGACGCCGTCGAGAAAGGGCAGGCCGGCGCGCTCGGCCGCGGCGCGCGCGGCGGGCAGGCCGGCGAGCTCGTCGTGGTCGGTCAGCGCCCACAGCTCGACGCCGTTGGCCTTGGCCCGCGCCGCGAGCTGGCTCGAGTCCAGCGTGCCGTCCGAGGCGGTCGAATGGCTGTGGAGGTCGGCGTTGAGATCGTGCTGCACTGCGCCGATTTTAGCGAGGGTGCGGTGTCCCCGTCGGTGCCGCCTGAATGCGCGGCTACCATTGCGGCGCGCACGCCTCATGCGCGTCACCGTTGCCCGATGCAAGGACTCCATCTCATCGCCGACCTGCGCGACTGCGCGGGCCCCACGCCGCTGGACGACGAAGCCGCGCTCGCCGCGCTGTGCCTGGACGCGGTCGCCCGCGCCGGCCTGCGCGCGGTCGGCAGCCTGTTCCATCCGTTCACCGGTCCCGACGGCAGCCCGCAGGGGGTCACTGGCGTGGTGCTGCTGGTGGAGTCGCACCTGGCCGTGCACACCTGGCCCGAGCTGGGCAGCGTGACGGCGGACGTCTACGTGTGCAACGTCGGCGCCGACAATTCGGCGCGCGCGGAGGCCGTCATGGCGCGGCTGGTGGAGGCCTTCGGCCCGCGCGAGCCGCGCGTGCAGCGCGTGCTGCGCGGGTAGCGCCGGGCGGCATGCCCGCCTCGCGGGACTCGGCAGCGATCGATCAGCGCTTGATCAGCGCCTCGAAGAAGCGCGCCTTCGCGGCCGCGTAGGCGGCGTCGCCCTGGCCCGCGGCGCCGGCCTTGGCGGCGTTCAGGCGCCCCATCAGGGCGGCGTCCGCCCGCAGCGCATCGCGCACCCGCATCAGCGACTCGTGGACCGAGCCGGTCTCGATCAGCTGCAGCGTCACGGGCAGGGCTGCCGACGGCATGGCCAGCGCGGCGTGGCGGTCGGCGGCGTCCTCCTGCGAGCGCTGCAGGCAGCCGGCCTCGACGAGCACGGCGAGCGCCTCGTCGAACGCGCCGCGCGGCACCGCGACGCAGACGTCGACGCCCCCGCGCGAGCGCGCGCCGGCGACGGCGGTGGCGCCCACGTGCTCGATGCGCGCATCGGGCAGGATGGACGTCAGCAGCAGCTCGGCGTCCTCGTACGCTGCGTCGGCGGCATCCCGGTGCTGGTCGGGCGCGAGCAGCGTCACCGGCTCGCGGGTGTCGGCTTCGAGGCGCGCGTCATGCACGGCGGGGAAGACCAGGCTCATGGATGGATTCGGCGCAGGGCGCGCCAGGCTGGGATGGCGCGGATTCTGCCCCGCGCGCGACGGCCCGGCATCGGCGCTGACCCGGGGCGTCTCGTCAATGCGACGCCGGCTTGCGCAGCGCGAGCACGGCGGCGGCGCCCAGCACCATCAGTGCGGCCAGCATCTCGAGGCCGGCATCGATGGAGTGCAGCTTCTCCTTGATCAGGCCGATGATCGACGGCATCGCGAAGCCCGCGAGGTTGCCCATCGAGTTGATGAAGGCGATGCCCGCGGCCGCCGCGGCGCCCCCGAGGATGGCGGTCGGGTTGCTCCAGAAGATCGGCAGCGCCGCCATGATGCCCATCGTGCAGATCGTCAGGCCCGCCATGGCCAGCACCACGTCGGCGTGGAAGGCGACGCTGACCAGCAGCCCCGCGGCGCCGACGACGCACGGGATCGCCGTGTGCCAGCGGTACTCGTTGCGGCGATCGGCGTTGCGCGCCATCACGTACATCGCGACCATGCCGAACGCCCACGGCACCGCGCCGACCAGGCCTACCTGGAGCGGATCGGCGATGCCGAGTTCCTTGATGATGGTGGGCAGCCAGAACGTCACGCCATACAGGCCCGAGACGATCGCGAAGTAGACGAACGCGAGCAGCCAGACCTTGCCGTCGGCCAGCACCTTGGCGAGCTTGCCGTGCGACTTCAGCGATTCCTCGGCCTCGATGTCGCGCGCGACGAGGGCGCGCTCCTCGATGGTCAGCCACTGCGCGTTCTTCACGCGATCCTCGAGATGGAACCAGGCCAGCACGCCCAGCACCAGAGAGGGCAGGGCCTCCAGCACGAACAGCCACTGCCAGCCCTGCAGGCCGAAGGTCCCGTTGAGCGAATGCAGGATCCAGCCCGACACCGGGTTGCCGACCAGCCCGGCGACCGCGACGGCCGCCAGGAACAGCGAGGTCGCCCGTCCGCGCCGCGCCGCCGGGAACCAGTAGGTCAGGTACAGGATGATGCCGGGAAAGAAGCCGGCCTCCGCGACGCCGAGCAGGAACCGGACGATGTAGAAGCTCGTCGCCGAGTTCACGAACATCATCGCGGCCGACAGGACCGCCCAGCTGACCATGATGCGCGCGATCCAGCGGCCCGCGCCCACCCTGTGCAGCATCATGTTGCTCGGGATCTCGAAGATGAAGTAGCCGATGAAGAAGATGCTCGCGCCCAGGCCGTACACCGCCTCGCTGAGATTGAGCGCCTGCAGCATCTGCAGCTTCGCGAAGGCGACGTTGACGCGATCGAGGTAGGCCGCGATGTAGCACAGGAACAGCAGCGGGATCAGCCGCCACGCGACCTTGCGGTAGACCGCGTCGGCGACCGAATCGATCCGGCCCGGCTGCCCCTGCGAGGGCGCGGTGATGCTGTTCATCGAGCGTCTCCTGTCCTGTGACGCCGCGATCCTGCGACCGGCCGCGCGCCGTGGGCAGCGGGGAAACACCCATTCCATCGGGGTCAGGTCTTGAACGTTGCGGGGTCAGGTCTTGAATCGCGCAGTGGAGTGCACGATTCAAGACCTGACCCCGCAACGTTCAAGAC
>DATCRO010000298.1:0-5590 GCA_036569025.1 Burkholderiaceae bacterium | reverse complement strand
CCTACATGTTCTCGTTCGGCCCGCTCTCGGGCCTGGGCAACATCGTTCACGGCCTGCCCGGCACCGTCTCCGCGTCGGAGTTCAACCAGAGCAACCTCGACGCGCAGGGCAACGTGCTGGACGTGGTCAAGATCGGCGCGCCCGACAGCGCGGACTACGCGTTCAACGGCGCGATCGGCCTGGCGCCCGACATCAACGCCGAGCAGGTGGCCGGCGTCACGTTCAACATCGATCCGGCCACCGACCTGCCCATCACCGGCACGCGCTACAAGGTCGGCGATGCCGTCGTCTTCACCGGCGGCGGCGGCTCGGGGGCGGTGGGCGCGGTCGCCACGGTGAGCGGCACCGGCGCGATCCTCACCATCAGCATCACCAACCCGGGCGTGAACTACACCTCGGTGCCGGACGTCTCGATCGTCAGCGCCCAGGGAACCGGCGCGCAGCCGGTCGCCACGCTGATGATGGCCACCAATGCGATCGACGGCCACGTCGACCCGCGGCTGATCATGGACGTCGGCGTGATGAACGGCAACATCCCGGCGCCGATGATCTCGATCGACGAAGGCGACGAGCTGTTCCTGACGCTGACCAACGTCGGCATGGTGATGCGCCCCGACCTGTTCGAGCAGCACACCGTGCACTTCCACGGCTACCCGAACGCCTCGGCCTTCTACGACGGCGTGCCCGACGCCTCGGTGGCCATCAACATCGGCGGCAGCTTCACCTACTACTACCTGGCGCCCGAGGCCGGCACGTACATGTGGCACTGCCACATCTCGCCGCCGGAGCACCTGCAGATGGGCATGGTCGGACAGCTGTACGTGCGGCCGCGGCAGAACGGCGTGACCAGCGGCACGCTGCTGGCCTCCTCGCAGGCGGCCCAGCTGTCGATCGACACGAAGTGCTCGTCGAACGACATGCTCTGCTCCACGCAGGTGCCCGCGACCGACACCGGCGCGGTGGCGGCCAGCGGCGCGATGTACGCGTTCAACGACGGCGACGGCACCACGGCATACGACGTGGAGTATCCGATCCAGATGCACGGCTTCGACCCGAACTTCCACTTCGTGGGCATGACGTTCAACCCCGAGTCCTTCGTCGACACCAAGGACAAGTTCTTCCTGCTCAATGGCCGCAGCTACCCGGACACCGTCAACCCCGCGCCGCTGAGCACGCAGTCGACCGACGGCACGCAGCACTTCTCGCAGCCGCTGTCCTCGCTGATCAACATCCCGCTGGGCGGCAAGGCGCTGTTGCGCTTCTCCGACCTCAACGTCACCGAGTACCACACGCTGTCGTCGCTCGGCATCCCGATGCACGTCGTCGGCTACAACGCGCGCCTGCTGCGCGACCAGGACGGCAACAACACCGACTACTTCACCAACTCCATCTCGCTGGCCGGCGGCGAGTCGGCGGACGTGATCCTGGACGCCCACGACACCAACGCATATCCGGCGGGCAGCGTGTTCTACCTGTACACGCCGCAACTGGATCACCTGGCCAACGATGCCGAGAACTTCGGCGGAATGATGACCGAGGTCCACGTGCTCGGATGCACGGCGGCCAACTTCAACCCCCAGACCAAGCAGTGCAAGTAGGGAGAGGGACATGCGCAATCTCCATGGATTCCTGATGCAACTGCGGCGCGTCGCGGCCGTGGCGGCGTGGGCGACGCTGGCGAGCGGCGCGCACGCCGCGTCGCCGGGCATCACCGGGCCCGCCTTCGACCTGGTCGCCAAGGACGGCTACATCTCGCAGCCGGACGGGGCCTCGGTCTACACCTGGGGCTACGGTTGCAACAGCGCCCCGGCGAGCTTCGTCCCGGCGACGATCGCCAACGCCGCCTGCCCGGCGGGCCAGATGCAACTGCCCGGGCCGACCCTGGTCGTCAACCAGGGCGACACGGTCTCCGTGACGCTCCACAACGGCCTGCCGGCCGCGGCGGGCAGCACGTCGATCCTGTTCCCGGGCTTCCACGTGACGAGCACCGGCGGCTCGCCCGGCGTGCTCGCGCAGGAGGCCGTGCCCGGCGGCGCAGTGACGTACACGTTCGTGGCCGATACCCCCGGGACGCATTCCTACTACAGCGGCACGCAGGGCGACCTGCAGATCGAGATGGGGATGTTCGGCGCGCTGATCGTGCTGCCCGCGCACGTGACGAGCAACACCTACGCGCCGCTCAACGGCGCCGTGCCCTCGTCCTACACGCCGCAGGCCGCCGGCGGCGGGTTGCCCAACACGTGCTTCGCCGCGAGTCCCGCCTCGGCCGGCGCGACGCTGCCCAACGGAGCACCGGACTACCGCCTCGCCGCGGCCGCCTACGACCATCCGGAAGCGTGCTACGACCGCGAGTACCTGATCCAGCTGTCCGAGATGGACATCCGCATCCACAACGAGGCGCAGGCGCAGAAGGACCTGGCCTGCGCCAACCCGGCCGGCTGCATGGTGATCGACACCGAGCCGTACCACCCGGCTTACTTCATGGTCAACGGACGCTCGATGCCCGACGACATGGATCCGAACTACGCCTCGCAATACCCATTGCAGCCGTACAACGGCAACCCGCACATGCACCCGGGCGAACTCGTGCTCCTGCGCATCATCGGCCAGGGCCGGATGCAGCACCCGCTGCACGAGCATGCCAACCACGTGCGCGTGCTGGCGCGCGACGGCAACATGCTGCTGAGCCCGAAGGGCAACCTCGCCGGGCCGCTGCTGTTCACCACCAGCACGACGCCGGGCCAGACGATCGACGGCATCTTCCAGTACACCGGCAAGGGCCTGAACTGGGACGTCTACGGCCACACCGCCAACGCCGCGCTCGACGGCTCGCCGGAAGGCAATGGCGGCGCGCCGTGCACGCCTGACAAGAACGGCTACTACACCTCGGGCAGCAACCCGCCCGCGCCGTTCACCGCGCCGAACTACTTCGAATGGTGCGAGGACCACATGAAGCCGCTCGAGGCGCATCCCTTCGGGTCGGTCGCCGGGGGCGGCCCGGTGACCCTGCCGGATCCGAACATCCTGACCAACGGCGCGTGGTACTCCGGCAGTCCCTACCTGGGCCCGGACGCCAACGCCCGCTCCGTGGGCAACACGCCGATCCCGCCGTTCGGGACCATCGCGAACAGCCCGAGCACGGAGGCAGGCTTCGCATTCATGTGGCACTCGCATAACGAGCGCGAGATCACGACGAACAACATCTTCCCTGGCGGAATGATGATGATGATGCTGGTGGATCCATGGGTCTTCCAGATCATCGAAGCGAACTAGAGGCGAGGGAGACTGGCATGGACTCGAATCTCTTCAAGTCGATGATGCTGCGGGCCGCAGCGGCCATCGCTTTGTCCGCTGCAATGGCTGGTTCGGCGGTCGCTGCCGGCACCGTCACCTTGCAGGCATCGCCCAGCACGACGACGCTGCCCGACGGGCGCACCGTCCCGATGTGGGGCTACACCTGCGGCGACGTGCTCCCGGCGTCCGCGCCGTCGACCGGCGCGACCTGCACGGCGGCCAACGGCGCGGCGCAGAACGGGATCACCTGGCAGCCGCCGCTGATCACCGTGCCGGCCGGCCAGCTGACGATCAACCTCGCCAACCAGCTGCCCGCCGGGCTGCCCACCTCCGTCATCATCGACGGCCAGGTCGGCGGCGGACTCGGCGGCAGCCGCACCACCGCGCCGAGCCCGACCCACGGCCTGCAGGGCACCACCTGGCCCGGCACGCTCGGCGGGATCGATCCGGCGACGTCGGCCATCACGCTCGGTGCCTCGGGTGCCGGCTACAACGCGCCGCCGGTGGTGACCATCACGAACGCCAACGCCCACGGCGGCGCCGGCGCGACGGCGGTCGCCTACGTTGGCAACGGCGCGGTCACCCGCGTCGTGGTCAGCAACCCGGGCAGCGGCTACTCCGCCGCCGACTCGCTGACCGTGAGCATCGCACCGCCGCCGTGCACGCCGTCCGCGACCTGCGTGCCCGCGACCGCGACGATCGACATCGGCGTGCTCTCCAGCAGCGACGGCAGCCCGACCTTCGTGCCGCCGCCGCAGGTCGACCGCGTGCGTTCGCTCGCCTCCGAGGTGGCCAACGGCACGACGGGCAGCCTGGTCTGGGCCAACCTGCGCCCCGGCACCTACGTCCTGCACTCGGGCACGGAGACATCGATCCAGCACACGATGGGCCTGTACGCGATCCTCGTGGTGACGGATCCGGCCGGGGCCACGACGGCCTACGGCAATGCGATCGACAAGGACGTGCCCCTGCTGTTCAGCGAGATCGACCCGGAGTTCAACGACGGCGTCACCAAGGCGGTGGGCACGGCGGGCTTCGATCCGCGCGCGGTCTGGAACGGCCAGCCGGGCATGTGCGGCGATCCGACGGTGCACTCCTGCTATCCGCCCATCGTCAACTACTCGCCGCTGTACTACCTGATCAACGGCACCGCGTTCGACCGCACCAACATGGCCGCGTCCATGTTCGCAGGCCCGACGGGGACGCCGACGGCAGGCACCGTGCTGCTGCGCCTGGCCAACGCCGGCCTGCGCATGCACGTGCCCAGCGTGGTCGGCGCACCCATGACGCTGCTGGCCGAGGACGGCAACGCGCTGCACGGCCCGACCCGCATCCAGGACACCGTCCTGCTGACCGCGGGCAAGACCTATGACGTCACGATCGCTCCGGCGGTCGCGAGCGGCGCCTACGTCGCGTCGGCCTACCCGGTGTTCGACCGCCAGCTGAGCCTGTCGACCGGCAACGCGCGCGACGGCGGCATGCAGGCCTACATCAGCGTCAATGGCGGGGCCGCCAGCGGCGTCGGCTCGGCCGCGCTGAACACGAGCGCGTCCGCGAACGACAAGACCTACTACTGTTCCGCCGGCCAGACGCTGGCGGTGTCCAACCCCGGCCTCGGCCTGCTGGCTGGCGCGACCGGCGTCAACGGCGTCGCGCTCGGCGCGATGACCGGCGACCTCAGCGCCACGACGCTGACGCTGCTGTCCAACGGCACCTTCACCTACGTGCCCTCGAGCGCCGCGAGCTGCGGCGGCACGTTCCAGTACCTGCCCAACGGCAACCTGGCGCTCGCCAAGACCGTGACCATCACCGAGTGCGACGCCACGTCCAGCGTCGCTGGGTGCGGATTCGACACCGGCCTGAAGGCCAATCCGGTGCAGTTCGTCAGCAACGTCGCCTCGGGTTATGTCTCGACGCCGCCGGGGGTCCTGTCCGGCGTCACCAATCCCGCCGGCCTCGCGTTGACGGCATCCGGTGCCGGCGTGAACGCGGACGGCTCGTTCTCCGTGGCCGGCCCCGGGGCAGCGGGCAACTGCAGCGGCTGGGATGCGACCAAGGGCGCGTTGCCCGCCGGTGCGACCTGCGCGCTGGTCCCCTTCACCGTGACCAATGTCCAGGGCAGCACGTCGTCGTCCTCGGCGATCGTCGCCTTCCAGGCCGGCTCGGGCCTGACCATCAACGTCGTCGACGCCGTCGACCCGACCAAGGCGATCACCGACTACCGCTGGATCATCGAGGAGGACCGCACGTTCTGGATCGACCCGAAGTGCCAGGTCAACTCGACCAACCCTGCGCT
>DATCRO010000297.1:0-2970 GCA_036569025.1 Burkholderiaceae bacterium | reverse complement strand
GCGCGGTAGTGGTCGAACAGCGTGGGCACGTACAGGCCGGAGCCGGCTGCCAGCTCGGTGACGCTCGCATCCAGGCGCGTGCTCTCGAAGCTGCCCGTACCGCCGCCGTTGACGAAGCGCAGCGCGTGGCCCGCCGCCTCGAGCGCTGCGACCGTCGCGCGGCGGCGCTCGTTGATCTCGGGAATCGAGCGGCGCTTCAACAGCCGGATCGCCGCGCTCTTGAGCGCCTGCCCTGGCACGTCGTCCATCAGCCCGGCGATCTGGCTTTCGTAGCCCATCAGGCCGTCGAGCCGCAGCGACGGATGGCGCGCGATCTCCGTGGCCAGCGCCAGTGCGGCGGCGACGCCGTCGACGGGCGAGCGGAACACGCCGAAGTGCAGGCCGGGGAAGTCGGACGACATGTCCAGGTCGATCGCCAGCGGCTGCACGACGCCCTCGGCCTGCGCGACCTGCGCGATGCGCTGCACCTGCGCCGCGGCGTCGACCATCAGCGTGATCGAGCGCCCCGCGCGAACCTGCGCCGCGACCGCGCGCAGGTCGTCCGGCTCGACCGACGGGTAGGCCACGAGCAGGTCGTGAAAGCCCAGCGACGCGAGCCACGCGGCCTCGGCCGGCGAGTAGCACATCAGGCCCTGGAACTTCGGCGACGACGCGAGCGCGCGCCGCAGGATCGAGACGCAGCGCACCGACTTCGTCACCAGCCGGATCGGCAGGTCGCCGGCGCGCCGCCGCAGGTCGGCGAGATTGGCATCCAGCGCGTCGAGGTCGACGAACGCCGCGGGCAGTCGGCGCCCGACGAGCGCGCTTCGGTATGTGTCGTAGTCGGCGCTCATAAGGCAACCTCCGTCCTGCGGACTGCGGGGCGAGCGCCTTCGGGCGGCCGGGCGGCGCTCATGCGTTCTTTCCGCGCGCCTTGTGCGACTCGAGCGTCGCCACGAGCATCGCCTTGTGCTGCGCGATCAACTGCTCGCGCAGCGGCGATTCGAGCGACAGCGCGAGCCGCGCGGCCGCGCCCGTCACTTCCGAGATGAGCAGCGACAGCGCGTGCACGCCGTCCCACTGCGGCCGGCCCAGCAGGTGCAGGAGCGGCGCCACGAGGAATTCGGCGGTGCTGCGCGTGTCCTCCTGGTCGAGCTCGCGCAGGCTCGGGTCGCTCTGCGCGCCGGCCCACACGGCCAGCGCCTCGGGCTGGTCGCGGTAGTGCGCGAAGTAGGCGTCGACGAGGTGGTCGACGGCCGCCGAGATGGGCGGCGTCCTCGGGCCCGCGAGCAGCGCGTCGACGGCCTCCTGCAGCAGCTGGCGCACGCGCGCGAGGTCGCGTTGCGCGAGCTCGCGGATGATGGCCGACTTCGACGGGAAGTACTGGTAGATCGAGCTGATCTGCACCTCGGCGCGGCGGGCGATCTCGCGCATCGCCAGCGCCTCCGCGCCCTGCTCCACCATCAGCCGCAGCGCGATGGCCAGGATGTTCTCCACCCGCAGGCGGCTGCGCTCCTGGCGCGGCCGCCGGCCGGGGAGGGCGCCGGGCGCCGGGGCGGTATCAGGGGTCGGGTTGGTCATCATTGACATGTGATCAATGATCACATCATATTGTGAACATTGATCACTTTCAAGCCGGCGCCATGACGGACAAACCCGCACCTTCGGCCGCCGCCGACCGTCCCGACCTGGGATGGGCCGCGCTGCTGCGACTGTCCTGCGCCTATGCGATCGCCACCAACGGCACCCTGCTGATGCCGTTGTTCGTGGGCGTGCTGATGCGACGCTTTGCCATCGGCGACGACGCCGCCACCGGTGTGGCCGCGCTCGAGATCGGCGGCATCGCCATCAGCTGCGCCGTGTTCCCGCGCTGGATCGCGCGCGTGCCGCGGCGCCTGGCGTGGATCGCGACGCTCGGCACGCTGCTCGCGCAAGCCGCCAGCGCGTGGATGCCCAGCCTGGCGGCCGTGGGCGCCGCGCGGCTGGTCACCGGATCGTTCGAAGGCGTGCTGTTCGTCGTGGTCGCGGCCAGCCTGTCGAACCGGCCCGCGGCCGAGCGCGCGTGGGGCGTCATCGTGCTGGCGTCGGGGGTGTTCGACTGCGCGCTGCTGGTGGGCGCGTACGCGCTGCCGCAGGACGCCGTGCTGCAGTGGGTGTTCGTGATCGTCGCGATCGCGTTCGCGCTCATCGCCTGGCCCGCGGCCACGGCGGGGGCCGACGCCGTGCCGCCGACGTCGTCGGCGCTGCCGCCGCCGCGCGCGATCCGCTGGCGCGTGCTGCTGCCGATCTGGGCGGTGATGGCGCTCGTCTACAGCGTGCTGTCGGCGCAATGGGCGCTGGCCGATGTCGTGGGCCACCAGATCGGCCTGCCGCCCGAGCGCATCGGGCCGCTGCTGGCGCTGGTGTCGCTGCTGGGCACCGTCGGCGCGCTCGCGGCCTCGCACCGGCGCAGCCATGCGCTGCGCGTGCCCATCCTGTGGATCGCGCAAGCCGTGATGGCCGGCGGCGTGCTGTGGTTCTTCGTCGTGCGCGGCGCGGCCGGGTTCTTCGCCGCGCAGCTGCTGGTGTCGGCCGCGTTCTACGCCGTCACGCCGTTCCTCACGTCGCGCCTGTCCGGCCTGGACGCCGACGGCTCGCTCCTGTCACGCAGCATCGTCATCACCTTCGTGGCCGCGTTCGCGGGCACGGCGCTGGCGGGCACGGCGCTGACGCAACTGGGCGGGCTCGGGTGCGGCATCGCGCTCGGGCTCTGCGCGCTGGTGGCGATGCCGTTCACGTGGACGGCGTTCGCAGGCGAGCTTCGGGCAAAGGCCGGCTGACGACCAGCGAGCCCGAAGGCGAAAATCAGACGCTCGATCTCGACACCCGCTGGCGGCCATTCGGAATGCCAGGCGTTCGCCCCTGCGCGCCGACCGTCCCGGCCCTCTGGACAAGCCCTTGCAGGACGCGCTTGCACGCTTGCGAGTCTGTCGTGCGTTGCGCCCCGAGTCC
>DATCRO010000296.1:0-4523 GCA_036569025.1 Burkholderiaceae bacterium | reverse complement strand
TGTTCGACGTTGCGCGCGAAGGCGGCGTCGGTGCACTGCGTGAGGAAGCTCAGGGCCCAGCGCCACTGGTGCGGATCGAGGCGCGGGCGGAACAGCAGCGGCGAATCGGCCTGCAGCATCCACCTGGCGACCTTGAACGGCGCGCCGGCGTTGGCCCAGGGCTCGCAGAAGCACACCGAGATCTGGGCGCCGTTGGCAAAGCTCGTCTCCAGCGCGGCTTCCGGCTGGCGGTCGACGACGGTCACCTCGTGGCCTTCTTCCAGCAGGTGCCAGGCGGTGGCGACGCCGATGATGCCGGCGCCCAGAACGATCACTTTCATCGCGAATCCCTTCGCCGCTCGGCGGCCGGCCGGGAACGACCAGCGGCACCGTCGGGCTGCGACCGGATTCTCGGAGAGGTGGCGATGTAACTGAAGCTGGATTAATCGAATTCCAAGTTCAGTAGGCGATCTACTGATCGTGGGTGGGTGGTTGGCGCGGGCGCGCATGGACGTCCGCTGCAGCGGCTCGTTCGCGACCCAAGAGGGCGCCGGGCAGGCGCCGAGCGGGCCGTGTCAGCCGGCCTGCGCCTGGCGGGCCGCGCTCGAACCCGGCGCCTGCGCCGCCTTGCCGGCCTGCGTGGGTTCGGCCGGCAGGTCGAGGCCCATCGCCTGGCTGGTGGCGCGATAGCCGACGGAGCAGAACAGCGCCGCCTGGTCCGAAGACGACAACCACACCGCACAGCCGATGGCAGCGGTGACGGTGCCCCAGGTGAGAGATTGAAGTTGCGTGGCGCGCATGGCGGCGGCTCCCAAGGTGGTTTGCGCGGGTGCGCAGCTGCACCCTCGGCATCGACGCTTGCAGCTTAAGTCCGAAGCCATGACCCTGCCATCGTCCGTTCGGGGGAGTCGTGCATTCGATACACACGAACTGTCGGGCATACGACACACTATTTGGCGCACCGACTCGGAAACATTCCCACACACTGGTCTCACGGTTGGAAACCTGGAGAGACCGATGACCAACGCCTCCCGCCCCACGTTCCTGCGCAATTTCGGCCGCGGCGCGACGCCGCCACGCCGGCCGCCGGACCTCGCCGACATGGGCACCGCCTTCGCCCTCGACGAGGCGCTGGAGAGCGGCCACATCGACTCGATCGTGCCGGGCGACCCGAGCCCGCCGCCCGTGCGCGCCGCCGTGCCGGTGGCGCCGTGGCGCCTGTGGCTGGGCCGCAAGCTCGGCGCGTGATGGTCTCCTGACCGACGTGCGCGCGGCGCGCGCCGCGTCTCACACCTCGATCAGCCGCATCGGGTCGAAGCCCTCGGCCTCGCCCTTCTTCTCCAGGCCGCGCGCCTGGCACACCACGCGGGAGGCGTGCTGGCCAGGCCGTTCCACCAGATAGTCGTGACGGCAGTGCAGGTGGCCGTGGATCCACAGGTCCACGCGCGGGATCAGGTCGTCGTCCGCGTTGCAGAAGCTGGCCGTCGTCGGCTGTCGTCCATAGCGCGGATCCGCGCTGCGCAGGCTCGGCGCGAAATGCGTGATCGCCACCGTGGCGTCCCAGCGCCCGAGCGCCGGCTCCGGCAGCGTGCGCTCCAGCCAGTCGCGGCATGACAGCCCCAGAACGCGCACGGCCTCGGCGTCGAACGGCTGGCCGTGGCGGGTCGCGTTCATCACGCGCTGGAAGTACGAGCCCGAGCGCAGCGCCTTCTCGCGGCCGGTGGCGCCGAACAGGTCGAAGTCGCTCCAGCGCACGGTGCCGCAGAAGCGGATGCGGCGGCCGCGGTCGTCGACGAGGATGGCCGTGTCGCGATGGAGCATGCGCAGTCCCAGCTCGTCGCAGAACGCGCGCAGCTCGATCGCGGCCTGGTCGACGTCGCGGTTGTCGAACTCGTGGTTGCCGGGCACGAACAGCACCGGCACGGGCCAGTCGGCGTAGCGGCGCAGGCCTTCCCACTCGCGGTCGATGTCGCCCGCCAGGACCAGCAGCTCGGCGCCGGGCGCGGGCTCGGGCTCGAAGGTCTCGGTCTCGAGGTGGAGGTCGGACAGGATCTGCAGTCGCATCGTGGCGGCAGCATACCGCTCCGACCGCGGCGTCCTGCGACCCGAAAAAAAGGCCGCCCGAAGGCGGCCATCGAGGAAGACTTGAAATCTGTCAGCCCAGCTCCGCCGCGATGCGGCCCTTGGTGGCCTGCAATTCCTGCGGCAGGTGGTACGCGAGCTTCGTGAACAGCTCGTCGTGCATCGTCAGCTCCTGCTGCCAGGCGGCCTTGTCGATGCCGATCACGCTGTCGAACTGGGCGCGGGTGAAGTCCAGGCCGGTCCAGTTGATGTCCTCGTAGCGCGGGCTGGTGCCGAAGACGTTCTCCTGCCCCTGCGCCGTGCCGTCGATGCGGCCCAGCATCCACTCCATGACGCGCATGTTCTCGCCGTAGCCCGGCCACACGAACTTGCCGTCCGGGCCCTTGCGGAACCAGTTCACGCAGAAGATGTGCGGGCGCTTGGCGCCCAGCGACTCCAGCCGCGCGCCGACGTCGAGCCAGTGCTGGAAGTAGTCGGCCATGTTGTAGCCGGTGAACGGCAGCATCGCGAACGGGTCGCGGCGCACCACGCCCTGCTGGCCGACGGCCGCGGCGGTCGTCTCGGAGCCCATGGTCGCGGCCATGTAGACGCCCTCGATCCAGTCGCGCGCCTCGGTCACCAGCGGCACCGTGGTGGAGCGGCGGCCGCCGAAGATGAACGCGTCGATCGCCACGCCCTTGGGGTCGTCCCAGGCCGGGTCGAGCGCCGGGTTGTTGGTGGCGGCCACCGTGAAGCGGGCGTTCGGGTGCGCGGCCTTGGCGCCGGTCTCCTTGGCGATGGCGGGCGTCCAGTCCTTGCCCTGCCAGTCGATGCAGTGCGCGGGCGCCTCGCCCATGCCTTCCCACCACACGTCGCCGTCGTCGGTTAGGGCGACGTTGGTGAAGATGACGTCCCTGGTGAGGCTGGCCATGCAGTTCGGGTTGGTCAGCTGGTTGGTGCCCGGGGCGACGCCGAAGTAGCCGGCCTCGGGGTTGATGGCCATCAGGCGGCCGTCGGCGCTCGGCTTGATCCAGGCGATGTCGTCGCCGATGGTCGTGACCTTCCAGCCGGGCATGCCCGCCGGCGGGATCAGCATGGCGAAGTTGGTCTTGCCGCAGGCGCTCGGGAACGCCGCCGCGATGTGGCGCTTGACGCCCTGCGGGCTGGTCACGCCCAGGATCAGCATGTGCTCGGCCAGCCAGCCCTCGTCGCGGCCCATGTTGGACGCGATGCGCAGCGCGAAGCACTTCTTGCCCAGCAGCGCATTGCCGCCGTAGCCCGAGCCGTAGCTCCAGATCTCGCGCGTCTCGGGGTAGTGGACGATGTACTTGGTCTTGTTGCAGGGCCAGGAGACGTCCTTCTGGCCCGGCTCCAGCGGCGCGCCCACGGTGTGCACACAGGGGACGAAGTCGCCGTCGGCGCCCAGCACGTCGAGTGCGCCGCGGCCCATGCGGGTCATCAGGCGCATGTTGACGGCCACGTACGGGCTGTCGGACAGCTCGACGCCGATGTGCGAGATCGGCGAGCCCAGCGGGCCCATCGAGAACGGCACCACGTACATCGTGCGGCCGCGCATCGAGCCGGCGAACAGCGCCGGCGTGCCGGCCTGGCCGTGCTGCAGCAGCGCGCGCATCTTCTCGGGCGATTCCCAGTTGTTGGTCGGGCCGGCCGATTCCTTCTTCTCGCTGCAGATGAAGGTGCGGTCCTCCACGCGCGCCACGTCCGACGGGTCGGAGCAGGCGAGGTAGCTGTTGGCGCGCTTGGCCGGGTTCAGGCGCCTGAAGGTGCCGGCCGACACCAGCAGGTCGCACAGGCGGTCGTACTCGGCCTGCGAGCCGTCGCACCAGTAGACCTCGGCGGCCTGCGTGAGCGCCGCGATCTCGGCGACCCAGGAAACCAGGCGGTCATGTTTGACGTAGGCGGGCACGTTCAGGCGCAGCCCTTCCATGGCGGGACGGTTCATGAGGAGACTCCAATGACAAGGTTCGAAGACAAGATTGGGCGAACCTCGCTGCCACGGCCGCTGCCGTGGCGCGGGGCTCGCCCAATCTCGCGATGCCTGTTCGCACCGTACCCGGCCGCCCCGAGGGGGCGAACGGGAGTTACACCGAGGAACTCGCGGAAATCGCGGGTTATCCCTGAAAAGTACCGGGAAAGCATCGAGTCCACAGTGTAATTCCGTCGTAACCAGGCGACGGACGCGGATCATGCATTTCCGGAATAGATCGATGCACGAACCGGCCCGCAGCCTGGCCGCCACACGGCAAGGCGTGTTCCGGCGCGTCGGCTCAAGGCTCGACGACCACGTGCGGCGCCGCGCCGGACCAATCCAGCATCACGTAGCTGTTGACGATGTTCTGCGGCCGGTAGCCCTGGCCCGCCGGGCCCTTCTCCAGCGGCACGCTGGCGGCGGCGATGCGCTGCAGCACGCGCTGGCTCAGGCGCATCTCGGGCGGGAAGTGGCGCGGGCCGGACAGGTACGC
>DATCRO010000295.1:0-3823 GCA_036569025.1 Burkholderiaceae bacterium | reverse complement strand
CGCTTGGCCTGGTCGATCGCCTTGAGCACGCCGACGGCCATGTCGTCGTCGGCCGCCCACACGGCATCGATGTGCTTGAAGCGCGTGAGGAAGTCCTGCATCGTCTTGAACGCGTCGTCGCGGTTCCAGTTGGCGTACTTGGCGTCCAGCAGGTGGATGTCGGGGTAGTTCTTCAGCACGCCGTTGAACGCGTCCATGCGCTCGTTGTCCAGCGTGGTGGCGATGCCGCGCAGGGCCACGATGTCGCCCTTGCCGTTCAACGCCTTGGCGATGTATTCGGCGGGCACCTTGCCGAACGCGGTGTTGTCGCCGGCCACGTAGGCGTCCTGGCCGCTCTCGTCGGTCAGGCCGCGGTCGACCACCGTCACGTACACGCCCTTGGAATGCACCTGCTGCACGGGCTTGGTCAGCGCCGCCGACTCGTGCGGGAAGATCACCAGCGCGTTGATCTTGTTGGCCGTCACGAGGTCCTGCAGCTGGTTCGCCTGCTCGCCCGGGTCCTTGGACGTCTTCACGATGACCTTGAGGTCGGGGTACTTCTTCTCGAGCTCCTTCTTGGCCTGGTTCGCCCACCAGACGATGCCGCCGGTGAAGCCGTGGTCGGCCGTGGGGATCGCCACGCCGAGCGTGACCTTGTTCTGCGCGAAGGCGAGCGGCGCGGCCAGCGCCAGCGATGCGGCGCCGAGCGCGAGGACGAGTCTGCGTTGGATCGGTTTCATCATGTCTCCTGCCTGTTGTCGATCGAAGGAAACGCGGCCTGCGGGCCGCAAGGGATCACCGCCGCCGCCGCTGCATGAAGGCCACGACGATGATCACGCCGCCCTGCACCGCCGCGTTCAGGTAGACGCTGATGATGCTGGTGAGGTTCAGGATGTTGCTGATGACGGACAGCAGGATCGCGCCCACCACCGTGCCGGTGATCGAGCCCGCCCCGCCCTTGAGCGCCGTGCCGCCGACGATCACCGCGGCGATCGCCTCCAGCTCCCACAGCAGGCCGGTGGTCGGCGATGCCGAGCCCAGCCGCGGCACGTACAGCAGCGTGGCCACGCCCACGCAGGCGCCCAGCAGCATGTAGGTCACGAGCTTGGTGAAGTCGACGTCGACCGCGGCGTAGCGCGCCACCTGCTCGTTGGAGCCGATGGCCTGCACGTAGCGGCCGTATGCCGTGCGGTTCAGGATCGCGGCGCCCAGCACCGCGACGACCAGGAACACCCACACCGGCACCGGGATGCCCAGCACCGCCGCGTAGTAGACCGGCGCGTAGGCGTCGGCCAGGTCGTTGTCCAGCGTGATGGCGCCGCCGTCCGACAGCCACGTCAGCGTCGCGCGGAAGATGCCCAGCGTGCCCAGCGTCACGATGAAGGGCTCGATGCGCCCGCGCGTGATCAGCAGCCCGTGCGCGAGCCCGAACAGAGCGCCCAGCATCACCGCGAAGCCGGCGCCCAGCACCACGGTCAGCCACGGCGCGAGGTGGCGCGCGCCCAGCGCGTTCATCAGCAGGATGACGCCGCCCGCGATCAGCGCCGCCATCGAACCCACCGACAGGTCGATGCCGCCGCTGATGATCACGAAGCACATGCCCACCGAGATGATGCCGATGAACGCCGTGCGCGTGAGCACGTTCATCGCGTTGTCGATCGTGGCGAAGTCGTGGTTCAGCAGGAATCCGGCGATGCACAGCACGACCAGCCCCAGCACGGGCCCGAGCCCGTGCAGGCGCGCCCAGGCGCGGCGCGCGCGCGTGACGCCCGCGAGCGCGCCCGCGTCCCCGCGCGCGGAGGCGGGCACTTCAGTGGAGTCCGGTGGCGTGGGCAATCAGGGCCTCCTCGGTGAGTTCGTCCGCGGCCAGCGTGGCCTGCACGGCGCCGGCGCGCATCACGACGATGCGGTGGCAGATGCCGATCAGCTCGACCAGCTCGGACGAGATGACGACGATCGCCTTGCCCTCGCGCGCGAGCCGCTGGATCAGGAAATAGATGTCGCGCTTGGCGCCGACGTCCACGCCGCGCGTGGGCTCGTCGAGCACCAGCACGCGCGGGCCCGGATGCAGCACCTTGGCCAGCGCGAGCTTCTGCTGGTTGCCGCCCGACAGCGACGACGCCGGGATGTCGAGCGCGCCGGCGCGGATGCCGAACTCGCCGACCGCCGCCTGCAGCGCGTCGCGCTCCGCGCCCGGGTGCAGCCACGGCGTCGCGTAGCGCTGCAGCGCCATCAGCGTCAGGTTCTCGGCCAGCCCGAAGTGCACGTGCAGGCCCTTGCCCTTGCGGTCCTCGCTGAGATACGTGAGCCCGTGCGACGCGGCCTCGCGCGGGGTGCGGATGCGCACCGCGCGGCCATCGATCCGGAGGGATCGCACCGTGTGCGGACGCAGTCCCAGCAGGCCCTCGAAGGCTTCGGTGCGCCCTGCCCCGACCAGCCCGGCGAAGCCCAGGATCTCGCCCGGCGCGACGTCGAAGTCGAGCTCGCGCGCCCAGCCCGGCACGTTCAGCCCGCGCACGGCCAGCAGCGGCGCGGCGGCGGGCCGCGCGTCCCTGGGCGGATACAGGTCGGCGATCTCGCGGCCCACCATGAGGTTGGCCATCTGGTGGCGCGTGAGCTCGCGCGTGGCCGAGCGCGCGACGAAGCGGCCGTCGCGCATCACGACGACCTCGTCGGTGATGCGCTCGATCTCGTCGAGCTTGTGAGAGATGTAGACCACCGTCACGCCGTCGGCCTTCAACTGCGCGATCAGCGAGAACAGGCGCTCCGTCTCGCCCGGCGTGAGCGTGGCGGTGGGCTCGTCCATCACCAGCACGCGCGCGTCGCGCTGCAGCGCCTTGGCGATCTCGACCAGCTGCTTCTCGGCGACGATCAGCTGGCGCACCGGCGTGCCGGGACTCGCCTGCAGGCCGACGAGCTTGAGCACGCGAGCGGTCTCCGCGTCCATCGCCTTGTCGTCCAGCCACCAGCCGCGGCGTCGCTCGTGGCCGAGGAACACGTTCTGCGCGATGGTCAGGTCCTCGGCCAGCGCGAACTCCTGGTGGATCATCACGATGCCGCGCGCCTCGGCCGCGCGCGGGCCGTCGAAGCTCGCGGCGGCGCCGTCGATCCGCAGCTCGCCGCCGCCGGGGGCTTCGTAGCCGGCCAGGATCTTCATCAGCGTGCTCTTGCCGGCGCCGTTCTCGCCCAGCAGCCCGACGACGCGCCCCGGCGCCAGCTCGAAGCTCACGCCGTGCAGCACCTGCACCGCGCCGAAGGACTTCACGATGCCGTCGAAGGCCACGGTGACCGAGCGGGGCACGCCCGTCATGGTGAAACCTCCGTCCCGCGGACTGCGGTCGATTCGCCTTTCGGGTGGCCGTGCGGGTTCATGCGCCCACCTTCGCCCGGCCGCGCAGCGTCTCCTGCAACGCGAGCACGCCCGCGCCGATCAGGCCGGCCTGGTCGCCCAGCGGCATGTAGCCGACTTCGAGATGGCGCGTCGACAACGCCAGCGAGCGCTGGTAGACGCACTGGCGCAGCGAGGCCAGGAACAGCGGCCCGATGCGCGTGACCCCGCCGCCGACGTACACGTGCGACGGGTTGAAGAAGTTGACGACCGACGCGAGCATCTGGCCGATCTGCGTGCCCGCGCGCTGCACGATCTGGTTGGCGGCGGCGTCGCCGGCGCGGCTGGCGTTGCCCACGTCCTCGGGCGTGAGCACGCCGTTGGCGGCCAGACGCTCGGCGAGCATCGCGCTCTGGCCGGCGTGCGCCGCTTCGGTGGCCTCGCGCGCGATCGCCGGGCCGCCGGCCATCGTCTCGACGCAGCCGACGTTGCCGCAATGACAGCGCGGCCCCACCG
>DATCRO010000294.1:0-2899 GCA_036569025.1 Burkholderiaceae bacterium | reverse complement strand
GCGTCGGCGCTGGGGCCGGCGTGGGCGCAGGGGTCGGCGCGGGCGTCGGTGCAGGAGCCGGCGTCGGCGTTGGTGTCGGTGTGGGCGCCGGAGTCGGTGCCGGCGTGGGGGCCGGCGCGGGCGCGGGTACGGGAGCGGGCGTGGGAGCCGCGCTCGGTGCGGCCTGGGCCTCGGCGCCATCGCCGCCGCCGCACGCGCTCAGCGCCACGCAGCTCATGAGCGCGGCCAGTCGCGCCATCGCGCCTTGTCGAATCATCGTTGCAACCCTCTCGTGCCAGGCGCCCAACGCGCGCAAGGTCGCATTTCTACAGGCTCGCGCGCGCGGCGCGGGCGCGAACATGTTTGTAAAGGTTCGGCCTGCGAGTCCGGGCGCGACACCGCCGGGCGATGGCCCGGGAGGCATCGCGCACGAGTGGTGCGAGAGGCATCAGCCGGCGCTTGCGCGCGGGCATCGCATGCCCCGGCGCCCGGTGGCGCGGACACGTCCTGATGCGTTCGGCGTGGTGCCCCGGGCCGGACTCGAACCGGCATGCCCGTGAAGGCGCGGGATTTTAAGTCCCGAGTGTCTGACCAATTTCACCACCGGGGCGCCGGCGCATTGTGGCAGCAGCCGCGGGCGCGGGCGGGCACGCCGGTTGCCCTGTCGAGCAGACGACCGCCTTCGAGGAGCCGGCCATGGATTGGCATTGCATCAAGTTCGACCGCCGCGGCGCGCATGAATCGGAGGCCGCGGAGCTCGTGCTGGCCCTGGAGGACGCCTATGGCAGCGCGGGCGAGCCGCCGTCGGCGGAGGTGTTCATGGCGCACGGCCGCGTGGGCGACTACGCGTTCTACCTGTCGCCCGAGGCGTCGCGCATGGCGCCGGCCGTGCTGCAACGTTTCCATGCGGTCCTGTGCGAACCGCCAGTCGACCTGCATCGCTGCACGCCGATGATCCTCTGACGGGCGCATCGGGGCCGCGATAATGGCGCCCCATGTCGATCGACGATTCCTTCGCCTTCGGGCACGACGAGATCTTCCTCGCCTGGATCGCGGGCTGGGCTCGCAGCCGCGACACGCCGCCGCCCGTGGCCCACGCGGACGGATTTCGCATCGAGGTCGGCCTGCCGCAGCAGGCGGCGCGCTTCGTCTTCCCGCACCTGTCGCCCACCCTGCGCGAGCTCGGCGCCACGATCGCGCAGCCCTGGGTGCTGCTCAAGGCCTGCGGCACGTCCGCGCAGTTGCGCGCCCTGCTGCCCGCGCACTGGCGCATCGAGGACCAGCACTGGATGATGACCTGTGGCGCGCGCCGGTTCACCGGCGACGCCGCGCTGCCGGCGGGCTACTCGCTCCAGGTCGACGTCGACACGGCCCGCAGCGGGCGCGCGCACGTGCTGGTCGTCGCGCCCGACGGCGTCCAGGCCGCGGCCGGGCACGTCGGCCTGGACGGTCCGCTCGCGATCTACGACCGCATCGTCACCGACCCGGCGCATCAGCGGCGCGGCCTCGGGCGCGCCGTCATGCACGCGCTGCAGGCGCTCGCGCACGCGCACGGGCTGCGCGCCGGGGCGCTCGTGGCCACCGACCAGGGCCGGGCGCTGTACGAATCGCTGGGATGGCGCCTGCATGCGCCCTGGGCCGGCGCCGTCATCCCCGGACCGGCCGCATGAACGACAGCCGCGGTCGCGCGGCGACGCGACGGCCGGTCAGCAGCGCAGCAGCGCGATGCACGCCGGCACGCTGGCCAGCGACAGGATCGTCGTCACGAACATGATGCGCGACGCGCGCGCCACGTCGCGCCCATGGAACTCGGCCAGCATGAACGGGCCGGTGCCCGCGGGCAGCGCGCTCAGCAGCACGGCGGTCGTCGCCCACGGCGGCGGCAGCGCGAACACCTCGATCGCCAGCAGCGCGCAGATCGCAGGCAGCACGACCAGCTTGGCGACGACCACCGGCGCGAGCGGCGTCGCGGCGCTGCCCGGCGGCGCGGGTTGCGCGAGCAGCGCGCCGATCGACACCAGCGCGCACGGCCCGGCCGCCACCGCCAGCAGTTCGAGCAGCCGGTGCGGCGCCTGCGGCATCGTCCAGCCGCCGGCCGACCACAAGCCGCCGGCGACGGCGGCGACGACGAGCGGATTGCGCGCCACCGCATGCGCCGCCTTGCCCACCGTGGCGAGCGGCCGCGTGGGCGAGCCCGCGCCGAGCTCGAGCAGCACGATGCCGACGGCGAACAGCAGCACGGCCGTCAGCAGCGTGGCGATCGTCGCGGGGATCAGCGCCTCCTTGCCCAGCAGCAGCACGCTCAGCGGGATGCCGATGAAGCCCGAGTTCGCATAAGTGGCGCCGAAGCAGTCGAGACAGCGCTCGGCGAACGGGAGCGTGCGCGGCAGCCACCAGAACAGCAGCAGGAACGTGGCCACCATGGCGCCCGCGTAGGCCAGCACGAAGCGCGGCTGCCACAGCTGCTGCCACGACGCGCCGGCGATGCCCTCGAACAGCAGCGACGGCAGCGCGAGCCAGACGACGAATGCGGTGAGCTCGCGTGCGGCGGCGGCGCCCAGCAGGTCGCGGCGGCGCAGGATCCACCCGAGCAGGATCAGCGCGAGGAGCGGAAAGAAGCTGTCGACGATGGCGGACATGGCGGGCGCGTGGCCCCGGCGGCGCGAGGACAGTCGATTCCACCACAGGGCCCGCGGCGGCGACCTGCGCGCGGCCATCGCCGGCCGCGGCTTCGCGCCACAGTGTGAACCGGCGCGCTCAGGCGGCCAGGTCCTGGCGCGAGTCGTTGGCGGCGGCCGCGTGCTCCCCCACGCCAGCCGCCCCCGACGCGCCGCGCCGCGCGAGGCCGGCGCGCACGCGGCGCCGCAGCGGCCCCAGCGCGAGCAGCGCGAGCAGCGCGACCACCGCCAGCCCCGCCAGC
>DATCRO010000293.1:0-2378 GCA_036569025.1 Burkholderiaceae bacterium | reverse complement strand
GCCGAGCGCAACGCTGGTCTCCAGGATGTCGGCGCCGAACAGCTCGGCGCGGTGCAGCTGGTCCGGATCGTTCGCGTCGAACAGGATCAGCGGGTGCAGGTTGCCGTCGCCCGCGTGGAAGACGTTCGCGCAGCGTAGCTGGTACTTCTTCTCCATCTCCTGGATGGCCAGCAGGATGTCCGCCAGCCGCTTGCGCGGGATGGTGGAGTCCATGCACATGTAGTCGGGGCTGATGCGACCGGAGGCCGGGAAGGCGTTCTTGCGGCCGCTCCAGAACCGCAGGCGCTCGGCCTCGTCGCGGCTCACGGCGATGGCGGTGGCGCCCGCCGCACGCAGGACCTCGCTCATGCGCCCTATCTCTTCCTCGACTTCCTCGGGCGTGCCGTCGCTCTCGCACAGCAGGATGGCGGCGGCGTCGAGGTCGTAGCCGGCATGCACGAAGGCCTCGACGGCGGCCGTCATCGGCTTGTCCATCATCTCGAGGCCGGCGGGGATCAGACCGTCCGCGATGATGGCCGCGACCGCGTCGCCCGCGTGGCGCACGTCCGAGAAGCTGGCCATGATGCAGCGCGCCACCTGGGGCTTGGGCGTGAGCTTGACGACGACCTCGGTGACGACGGCCAGCATGCCCTCGCTGCCGACCACCACCGACATCAGGTCCAGCCCCGGCGCGTCGAGCGCCAGCGAGCCGAAGGTCGCCGGGCTGCCGTCAGCCAGGAAGCCGCGCACCTGCAGCACGTTGTGCAGCGTCAGGCCGTACTTCAGGCAGTGCACGCCGCCCGAGTTCTCCGCCACGTTGCCGCCGATGGTGCACGCGATCTGGCTGGACGGATCGGGCGCGTAGTAGAAGCCGTGCGGCGCGACGGCCTCGCTGATGGCCAGGTTGCGCACGCCCGACTGCACGGTGGCGGTGCGGGCCCGGGCGTCGACCTTGACGATGCGGTTGAACCTGGCCAGTGACAGCGTGAGCCCGTGCGCATGCGGCATCGCGCCGCCGGACAGCCCGGTGCCCGCGCCGCGCGCCACCACCGGCACGCCCAGGCGATGGCAGGCGGACAGGATCGCGGCGACCTGTTCCTCCGTCTCGGGCAGCGCCACGGCCAGCGGACGCTCGCGGTACGCGGTCAGGCCGTCGCACTCGTAGGGCGTCGTCTCCTCGCCGCGCCACAGCAGCGCGTGCGCCGGCACGATGCCGCGCAGTGCGTCGACCAGCGCCTGCTGGCTCACCGCCGGCCGCGCGGGCTCGGGCGCGGACGCGTCAGGCGCGCCCGCGGGCTCGCGCCCGTGCGGCGGCGCCGACACCGGCACGCTGGCCGGCGCCGAACTGGCCCAGCCGGGGTCGGCGGGCATGGGCATCGTGTCGACGATCGTGGTCGGTTCAACTCGCACGGGGCTTGGCGGCTCGGGTGGTCTTGCGGGCCGGGGTCTTGCGCGCCGGCGCCTTCTTGGCGGCCGCGGCCTTGCCGTTGGCGGCGCGCGCCCCGGTGGCGCCGGCCGCCTGGGTGGCGGCCGACATCGCCTTGGCGGCCACGCCGGCCGGCACCGCCACGGCCTTCTTGAAGGTCTCGCCGGCGGCGTCCATGCCCTGCTTCATCATCGCGCCGGCCAGGTTCTTGGCGGCGTCGGTGGCGCTGTCCTTCATCGCGCTGGCGGCCAGCTGCGTGAACTGCTTGGTCAGCGCGCCCCACCACTGCATCGGGTCGACGACACCGGTGGCGGCGACGGCCGGCGGCTCGGCCGGCGCGGGCCTGGGCCTGGCGGCCTTGGGCTTGGGCGCGGGCGCCGGCTCGGGTTCCTCCGCGGCGGCGGGCGCCGGGGCGGCCGCCTTGCCCAGGCCGGGGATGCCGCCCATCGCGGTGCGCGCGGCCTGCATCAGCGCATCGGCGCCCAGGCTGCTGGCCACCGACCCGGCGGCGGCCGCCGCGGCGGAGCCGGCCGAAGCGACGGGCGCCACCTTCATCGCGTCGCGCAGGTCGGTCATCTGCACGTTCATCGTCTTGAGCGTCGACAGCGTCATGCGCTGCACCTCGAGCGCCTGGATCGTCGTCCCGAGCATCCTGGCGTTCTGCTCGAGCCAGAACTGCACCGTCTTGAGCTCGTCGATGCGCTTCTGCAGCTCCTCGGGGTTGAGCGTCGGGGCCACCCACTGCCCCATGCTCGGCAACGCGGAGCCGGCGTTCTTGACCAGGCCCTGCAGGAAGTCGAAGCCGGGCACGAGCTTGGCGAAATTCGGGATGTCGGACATGGGAACCTCGTCGGTGGCGGCAGGTGGATGATCCTACGCTTTCACGGCCGCATCTTCAGCGCGCGTCGGCGACCGGCACGCGCTCGACCTGGAAGCCGCGCGCCCTCAGCAGCGTGGGCAGCCCGACGCGACC
>DATCRO010000292.1:0-3459 GCA_036569025.1 Burkholderiaceae bacterium | reverse complement strand
TCGGAAGTGTGGTCCTCCGGCCATCGCACCCCCTACGGCCTCGCCTTCGCGCCCGACGGCCGCCTGTGGGAGCTGGAGCACGGGCCGCGCGGTGGCGACGAGCTCAACCTGATCGAGCCAGGCAGGAACTACGGCTGGCCGCTCGTCTCGTATGCCGTGAACTACGACGGCGTGCCCATCGCGAGCCCCGACACGCGGCCCGACCTCGCCAAGCCCGTCATCTACTGGACGCCGGTGCTCGCGCCCGGCAGCCTCATGTTCTACAGCGGCGCGATGTTCCCGAAGTGGAAGGGTTCGGCGTTCGCCGGTGGCCTCGTGAGCCACGCGCTGCACCGCATCGAGGTGCACGGCGCCACCGCGACGCCGGCCGAACACTGGACCGTCGGCTTCCGGCTGCGCGACGTCGCGCAGGCGCCGGACGGCGCGCTGTGGTTGATCGAGGACGCCCACGACGGCGGGTTGTACCGGCTCACGCCGAAGTGACGCGGGACGGTGCTGTCGAACGTCGCGCTGCCGGGGAACGCGCCTTGCGGCGCACGGCATCGGGTGTGTCGAATGCCTCACGCTGCACGGATGCATTTGACGCGGGCCATGTCCATCTCGAGCGACATCGGCCAAACTGGGCACGCACCGCGCATGCGGCGAGCCGCAGACGGAGGCTGCCACGGCTGGATCGAACTTCTCCATTTCCGAGACTGGAGACACCTTGACGGTGGTCTTCAGCGGCGAACGCCGTGTCCACGATTTCGAGAAGCTCGAACAGCAATGGGAGTTCTGGCCTGAGGCGACGGCGCTTTGCCGGCGCAAGGGCATTCGTCGCGTGCTCGTGCTCAACGAACTGGTCGGGGAGATCTCCAGCACCTATGTGCGCGGACTTCACCTGAACCTCGAGGAGTTCGGCCTCGACCAGGGCCTGCGCTACGCGATGGTGGTCGGCGAGCCGCGCGCCCGGGGCGTGCTGACCTTCGGCATCGAGCTCGCGAAGGGCCTGGGCTGGGACATCGAGATCTTCGCGGAGACCGCCCCCGCGCGAGCCTGGCTGGCGCGACCGTTTCCATGAGCCCGCCGCAGGCAGCGAGTCGCCCGTCCGCGCGGCCTCAGGCGGCCTGGATGCGCCGCACCAGCGCCTGCGTGAAGCCCTGGATCCGCGCCGTGCCGCCCAGGTCCCGCGTCCGGATCGAGTCGACGACCAGCGTGTCGCTCAGCGCGCGGCGAAGCCGGCTGGCCTGTTCGCGCAGGCCCACGTGGTCCAGCATCAGGCCGGCCGCCAGGATCAGCGCGGTCGGATTCGCGATGTCGCGCCCGGCGATGTCGGGCGCGGATCCGTGCACGGCCTCGAAGATCGCCGCATCCGCGCCGATGTTCGCGCCCGGCGCCATGCCCAGCCCCCCGACGAGCCCGGCGACCAGGTCCGACAGGATGTCGCCGAACAGGTTGGTCGTGACCAGCATGTCGAACTGCCACGGGTTGGTGACCAGCTTCATCGCGCAGGCGTCGACGATGACCGTGTCGAACTCGAACCGGCCCTTGTAGTCGCCCTCGTAGAGGTCGCGCGCCGTCTCCAGGAAGATGCCCGTCAGGGCCTTCATGATGTTGGCCTTGTGGACGACGGTGACCTTCCGGCGGCGCATGGCCACCGCCTGGTCGAAGGCGAACTTCAGGAGCCGGCGGCTGCCGGCGCGCGTGTTGATCCCGGTGGCAATGGCCACGGCGTGCGGATCGTCGTCGATCGCCACGAAGTGCTCGTGCCCGATGTAGAGCCCCTCGAGGTTCTCCCGGACGACCACGAGGTCGATGTCCTCGAAGCGGCCGCCGGGCACGAGCGTAACCGCCGGGCGCAGGTTGGCGTAGAGCTTGAACTCCTCGCGAAGGCGGACGTTGGACGACCGGAATCCGCCGCCCGTCGGCGTCTCCAGCGGTCCCTTGAGGGCCAGGCGCGTGCGCCGGATGCTCTGCAGCGTCACGTCGGGCAGCGGATCGCCGTGGGCGGCCACGCCGGCCAGGCCGGCGGCCTGGCGATCCCAGTCGAAGGGGGCGCCGAGCGCGTCGAGCACGGTCACGGTGGCGTCGACGATTTCGGGGCCGATGCCGTCGCCGGCGATGAGGGTGGCAGGGATCTTGTGCATCGGGGTCGGGGAGTCGTTGGGGGGAAGTCGATGGGCCGGGGTCGCATCAGCGGCGGAACCGGCCGCGTTCGTCGATGACGCTCAAGTCGGCGTAGCGCACGCCGGAATGGTCCGATTCGCGGTAGTGCACCTTGACGCCGCCCAGGTCGAAGTCGTCCATGGAGTCGAGGGCCGCGATGACGCTCCTGCGCGTCGGATGGGGGCCCGCGCGTCGGAGGGCCTCCACCAGCACGCGCGCCGCGGCGAAGCCTTCGATCATCGCGGGCGACGGGCGGGCGCCGGGCTCGCGGGCCTGCAGGAGCCGCGTGGCGTCGCGGATCATCGGCAGGGTGATCTCGTTCTCGCCGGGAAAGACCTGCGTGACGATGACGCCGCGCGCGAGCGGACCGAGTTCGCGGACCAGGCCCTCCGAGGCGTTGTTCGACAAGGTCACGACCCTCGCGCTGTTGCCCGCCGCCCGGATCGCGCGCGTCGCCTTGACCACCGAAGAGGCCGTGCCCAGGACGATGACGGCCTGCGCGTTCGATCGCGTCAGCCGCGCCGCGACGCCGTCGAACTTCGGAGCGGCCTTGTCGAAGCCTTCGACGAACACCGGTTCGAGCTGCATCCTCGCAAAGCCCCGGGTCGCGCCGGCCAGCGAGTCGTCGCCGAAGGCGTCGTCGGTCTTGAGCACGGCGATGCGCGTGCTGCCCATGCTGGCGAGCTGTTCGACGGCGCGCTCCGCCTCGGCCTGGTAGGAGTTGCGCACGTTGAAGACATGCCGGTTGACCGGGGCGCTGAGCAGCAGGGCGCCGCTGGACGGCGCGATCGACGCGATGTCGTAGCGATCCAGCAGGGGCATCACCGCCTCGTTCTGCGGCGTGCCGCGGATCATGAACAGCGCGAGCACCTGGTCCCGCTCGATCAGCGTCTTCGCATTGGCCGCGGCCTGCGTCGCGGAGCCCTGGTCGTCCAGCGTGCGCAGCTCGACGAGATTGCCGTTCACGCCGCCGCGCGCATTGACGGCGTCGATCCAGAGCTTCGCGCCCAGCGTCGTCTCGGCCACGTTGACGGCCGAATTGCCGGTGACGCCCGTCGTCTGGCCGATGATCAACTGGGCGTGGGCCGGGCCGGCGAGGGCGATGCCCAGGGCGAGCGTGATGACCGCCTTCAAGCGCTCCAGGAGCATGGGCGGTGCGTGACCGGGAAGGTCCTTCATGGTCGTCTCCGTTGGTTGACGTCGCCGGCGGCAGACGGCCTGCGTCCGTGCGCGTGGCGTCGCGCCCGCGCTCACCGTCGTGGCGGTGATTGACTGACGGACACGCATCCCGGGTCGGGAGGCGGGGGTGATGGG
>DATCRO010000291.1:0-3780 GCA_036569025.1 Burkholderiaceae bacterium | reverse complement strand
GGTCGACGCCCACGGTGCGCATCAGGTCCAGCGTGCGGCCGTAGCCGCCCAGGAGGATGTGCTGGCCGTTGTCGGTCGCGCCGTCGCCCGCGTCGTCCGAGCGCGCACGACCGCCGGGCATGGCCGCGGCCTCGAAGAGCGTGACGGCATGGCCCGCCTGCGTCGCGCGGACGGCCGCCGCGAGGCCGGCCCATCCTCCGCCGATGACGGCGAGTCTCATGGCCTGACTGGCTTCAGCGGCAGCGCCCCGCAAGCGGGTGCGATGGCCGCCTTCAGCGGCCCCGGCCTGCAAGCGGCCGCGATGGCCGCCTTCAGCGGCCCCGCCCTGCAAGCGGCCGCGATGGCCGCCTTCAGCGGCCCCGCCCCGCAAGCGGCCGCGATGGCCGCCTTCAGCGGCCCCGCCCCGCAAGCGGGTGCGATGGCCGCCTTCAGCGGCCCCGCCTCGCAAGCGGGTGCGATGGCCGCCTTCAGCGGCCCCGCCACTGCGTCTGGCATGCGATCCACAGCTTGCGCAGTGGTGTGAGCGAGATGCGCTGGTGCAGCACCTGGAAGCCGGCGGCCTCGACCTCGCGCAGCAAGCGGCGATAGATGTTGGCGACCATCAGCGCGGGGCGCTGGGCGTAGCGGTCCTCGTCGGGCAGCAGCGCCAGCGCCTCGTCGAACAGCGCGTGGGCGCGCGCGGCCTGGAACTTCATCAGCGCGGTGAAGCGCTCGCTGTAGCCCCACGGCGCCTCGCGCTTGAGGATCTCGTTGGCCTTGACGTCGAACTGCTGCAGCTCGGAGATCGGCAGGTAGATGCGGCCGCGGCGCGCGTCGTCGCCGACGTCGCGGATGATGTTGGTGAGCTGCATCGCCAGGCCCAGCTGGTGCGCGAACTTCACGGTCTGGCCCTGCGTGCGGCCCATGATGTTGCTGGCGACCTCGCCGACGATGCCGGCCACCTGGTGGCAGTAGCGCTGCAGGCCGGGGTAGTCGAGGAAGCGCGTCTGCTCGAGGTCGGTCTGGCAGCCCTGGATCACGGCGTGCAGGTGATCCACGCGCACGCCGTACAGCGGCACGTGCGGCATCAGCGCCTTCATCACGGGGTGCGACGGGTTGCCGGCGAAGGACGCGTCGACCTCGCGGCGCCACCAGTCGAGCTTGGTGGCGGCGACGCCCGGGTCCTGCACCTCGTCGACGACATCGTCGACCTCGCGGCAGAACGCGTAGAAGGCCGTCATCGCCTGGCGCCGCGCGGGCGGCAGGAACATGAAGGCGTAGTAGAACGACGAGCCGCTCTTCTGGGCCTTGTCCTGGACGTATTGCTCGGGGGTCATGCGATGCGCGATCGTTCTGGGAGGGAAGGGCGCATCGTCAGGGCGCGAAGGCCGATCAGCAGGTGATCGGCGGCGTGGAGTCGGGGACGGCGGGCAAAGCTCGCGAAGTTCATGGCCTCGATTTTCGCAAGAATTCTCAGCCCGCCCTGGACGACGAGTCGCAGCTCCCAGCCCACGCGGCCGGGCACCGCCGGCGCAATGGGCGCACCCTCGAGCATCAGCTCGCGCGCCCATGCGCACAGCTCGCGCAGGAGCGCACGCGACGCGTGCGCGTGCGGTTCGCGCAGGCAGTCCATGGACGTCGTCGCGTGCGCGGCGGCGTCGCTGCGCGGCACGTAGTCGCGGCCGCGCGGCAGATCGACGCTCAGGTCCTGCCAGAAGTTGACCAGTTGCAGCGCGGTGCAGACGGCGTCGCTGCGGCGCTGCAGTTCGGGGTCGGCGAGGCCGTGCAGGTGCAGCAGCAGGCGGCCGACCGGATTGGCCGAGCGGCTGCAGTACTGCACAAGGGCGGCGCGGTCGGCATAGCCGGCGTGGCGCGTGTCCTCCTCGAAGGCGTCGAGCAGCGCCAACAGCTCCGACGCGGGCAGATGGTGCGCGGCGATCACTTGCGCGAGCGGGCCGAAGATCGCCGGCCAACGCGCCGACGGTGGCTGGCCGGCCAGCGCGGCGAGCAGGTCTTGCCGATAGGCCGCGAGATCGGCTTGGCGCGCGGCGGCCGGGGCGTCGCCTTCGTCGGCGATGTCGTCCGCGGTGCGCGCGAACCAGTAGATGGCGCGCACGGCCGGACGCAGCGCCGGCGGGCACAGCCACGATGCGACGGGGAAGTTCTCGTAATGATCGACGCTCACGGCGCGCGATTGTGCCCGCCGCGTGCGGCGGGGCGAGGGGCCGGGGGACGCCATCCGCCCTGAATTCCCGGTTTTCCCTTGTTTCCGCCGGACAGGTCCATTGACGAGTCGCGGCGCTGTTCGTACATTACTGACTGACTGGTCAGTAAGTAGATCGAACACCCATGAACACCCCCCTCGCCCCGAATCGTCCCCCGGCCCGCCGCGCCCTCACGGCGCTGCCTCTCGCGCTGTCCCTGGCCGCCAGCGTGGTGCTGGTGGCCTGCGGCAAGGAGCCGGCCGCCCCCGAACCGGTGCGCGCGGTGCGCACCATGACCGTCGGCCAGCTGTCAGGCGCCACGGTGCGCGACTACGCCGGCGAGGTGCACGCCCGCATCGAGTCGCGCCTGGCGTTCCGGGTCGGCGGCAAGATCGTGCAGCGCCCCGTCAACCTCGGCGATCGCGTCAAGGGCGGCCAGGCGCTGGCGGAGGTCGATCCGGCCGACCTGCGCTTCGGACAGGACGCCGCGCGCGCCGGGCTGGCCGCCGCCAAGGTGAGCTACGAGCAGACGGCCGCCGACTACAAGCGCTACGAGGACCTGCGCGCCCAGGGCTTCATCAGTGCCGCCGAGCTCGAGCGCCGCAACAGCGGGCTGGAGGCCGCGAAGGCGCAGTTCGACCAGGCGCGCGCGCAGGCCGGCCTGCAGACCAACCAGGCCAGCTACGCCGCGCTGACCGCCGACGCCCCGGGTGTGATCACGGCCGTCTTCGCCGACGTCGGCGCGGTGGTGGGCGCCGGCTCGCCGGTGGTGAGCCTCGCGCACGACGGCCCGCGCGACGTGGTGTTCGCGGTGCCCGAGGACCAGCTCGCGATCTTCCGCAAGCTGCAGGGCAAGCCCGGCGGCGTCAGCGTCACCGTGTGGGGCGGCAACGCGACGATCCCCGCGACGGTTCGCGAGGTGGCCGCCGCCGCGGATCCGGCCTCGCGCACGTTCCAGGTCAAGGCCGACCTGCCCGCGGGCGCGGTCGAGCTGGGGCAGACGGCGACGGTGCACGTCGAGCTCGCGCCGGCCGACGGCAAGCTGCGCCTGCCGCTGCAGGCCGTGGCCGGGAGCGGCAACGAGAGCCACGTGTGGGTGCTGGACAAGGCCACGATGAAGGTGCGCGAGCAGCCCGTGACCGTGCTGCGGCCCGAAGGCGATGCGCTGGTGATCGACGGCGGGCTCAAGAGCGGCGACGTCGTCGTCACCGCCGGCGCGCACGTGCTGTCGCCGAACCAGCAGGTCACCCTGTACGTCGAACCCGCCAAGCGCTGAGGTCTGCGTGATCAACGAACAAACGATGCCGACCGCCGCTCCGGGCGCGGTCGAGGGCGGACGCTTCAACGTCTCGCGCTGGGCGCTGCAGCACCCGGAACTCACGCGCTACCTGATGATCGTGCTGATGCTGCTGGGCCTGGCGGCCTACTTCCAGCTCGGCCAGGACGAGGATCCGCCGTTCACGTTCCGCGCGATGGTCGTGCAGGCCTACTGGCCGGGCGCGAGCGCCAAGGACGTCGCCGAGCAGGTGACCGACAAGATCGAGCGCACGCTGCAGGAGGTGCCGTACTCCGACAAGATCCGCAGCTACACCAAGCC
>DATCRO010000290.1:0-2002 GCA_036569025.1 Burkholderiaceae bacterium | reverse complement strand
GGCGCCGCCCCTTGAGCGCCTTGCCCAGCAGGGCCTCGTTGGTCAGCGGGCCATAGACCTCGGCGGTGTCCAGGAAGTTGCAGCCCAGCTCGATCGCCCGGTGCAGCGTGGCGATGGCCTCGGCCTCGTCGGCCGGCCCGTAGGACTGGCTCATGCCCATGCAGCCCAGGCCGATGGCCGAGACCTCCAGCCCCTGGCCGCCCAGCTTGCGTCGTTGCAGTGTCATCGTCGCTCCGTCATGAAGGGTTTGCCGTCGACTCTATGTCGAACGCGCGGGGCCGGCAGCGACCGCGGCGGATGTCAACGTCCGCGTGGGGCCTTGCCGCGCGGGTCGAGCTCGCGGATCAGGTCGACGAAGGCGCGCAGGCCCGCGGGGGCATGGCGGCGGCTGGGGTAGTACAGGCACAGGCCCGGGCCGGACGGGCACCAGTCGGCCAGCACGCGCACGAGGCGGCCGCGTTCGACGTCCTCGCGCACCGACTGGTCGGAGACCCACGCCAGCGCCACCCCCGCGAGCGCGGCGGCGCGCGTGCTGGGCATGTCGTCGAGCGTCAGCGGGCCGTCGATGTCGACGCCGATCGTCCGGCCTTTCTTCGTGAACTCCCAGCGCGCCAGCGTGCCGCTGGGCATGCGCGTGCGCACGCAGGCGTGGCCGGCGAGCTCGGACGGCGTCCGCGGGATCGGGCGGTGCTCGAAGTAGGCCGGCGAGCCGACGACGGCCATGCCGAGATCGGGGCCCATCGGCACCGAGACCATGTCGCGCGGCACGCTCTCGGCCAGGCGGATGCCGGCGTCGTGGCCGGCCGCGACGATGTCGACCAGCCGGCCCTCGGTCACGATGTCGACGTGCATCTGCGGGTGACGGCGCACGAACTCGTGGACGATGGGCGCCGTCATCAGCGCGGCGCCGGGGCTCGTGTTGATGCGCAGCGTGCCGTGCGGCGCGGCCGCCCGGTCGTTGGCGGCGGCCATCGCGTCGCGGATCTGCGCGAGCGCCGGCGCGACCTCGGCCACGAAGCGATCGCCGGCCTCCGACAGCGCGACGCTGCGCGTGGTGCGGTTGAACAGCCGCACGCCCAGGCGCGACTCCAGCCCGGCGACGGCGTTGCTCACTGCCGACGTGGACATCGCCAGCTCGACGGCCGCGCCGCGGAAGCTGCCGAGCCGCGCGACGGCGAGCACGGCCTCCAGTTCGATCAGTCCGCTTCGGTGCATTGTCCCGATTATCGCAATGAATCGTCGCGAATCGTGTGGCTTATCAAATCGACGGCCGGCGCGCAGACTGGCGCCATGAACTCCACCGCCACCCCCTTCGCCATCGTGTCCACGGCCTACGTCGAGGGCGCGTTCGTCGAGCCGCACGGCCACGAGATGGCCGACCTGCACGACCCGTCCACCGAGGAGCGCATCGGCCAGGTACGCCTCGGCGACCGGGCGGACGCGCTGGCCGCGATCGCCGCCGCGAAGCGCGCGTTCCCGGCGATGGCCCGGACGTCCAAGGCCGAGCGCATCGCGATGCTCGGGCGGCTGCACGCGGCCGTGAGCGCGCGTTGCGGCGACCTTCGCGACGCGATGCTGCTCGAGTACGGCGCCCCGCGCAGCTTCGCGACCTTCGCCGCCGCGCACGCCGCAGACGCGTTCAGGCACGCGGCCGACACGCTGGAGGCCTATCCGCTGGAACGCCGCATCGGCACGGCCGACGTGCGCATGGAGCCGGTCGGTGTCGCCGCGCTGATCACGCCGTGGAACAGCAACGCCGGCTTCATCTGCAACAAGCTCGCCGCCGCGATCGCGGCCGGCTGCACGGCCGTCGTCAAGCCCAGCGAGATGAGCGCGCTGCAGACGCAGGTCGTGCTCGAGGCGCTGCACGCCGCGGGCCTGCCGGCGGGCGTGTTCAACGTCGTCAACGGCCGTGGCGACGTGGTGGGCGCGGAATTCGCGAGCCATCCGGACGTCGCCAAGGTGTCGTTCACCGGTAGCACCGCGGTGGGCAAGTCCATCC
>DATCRO010000289.1:0-2025 GCA_036569025.1 Burkholderiaceae bacterium | reverse complement strand
GGCCAAGGATCGCCGGGTCGAGGTCTGGACCCGCACCGCCGCCGACCCCGCCCCGCCGGCCGAATGACCCGGCCGCCTGCAGATGTCGATTCCCTCGCAGGCCGGCCGGACCCTCTCCGCGCGGGTCAGCCGGCGTGCACGATCCATGCACCCGGCCGAGCGCCGGCGTGAGTTCGACACGCCGTTGCGCCGGCGCCTTGTCGCCGGAGGTGGCGTCGGTCCGCGTGCAATGCCCCAATGCATCGCCGCCCCGCCCCGGCCGCGGCTCCGGATGCGCGGCCACGCGATAATCCGCCTCCCTGCCGCGCGGCCGTCGCGCGGCGCGCCCTTGCGTGAAGCCCCGACGTGTCTGCAGTCCCGCCCCAGGAAACCTCGAAAGATCCGATAGCCCTCAGCGGCCACACGCCGATGATGCAGCAGTATCTCGGGCTCAAGGCCGACCACCCCGAGACGCTCCTGTTCTACCGCATGGGCGACTTCTACGAGGTGTTCTTCGACGACGCCCGCAAGGCGAACCGGCTGCTGGACATCACGCTGACCACGCGCGGCGCGTCCAACGGCCAGCCGGTGGTGATGGCGGGCGTTCCGGTGCACGCGCTGGAGTCCTACCTCGCGCGGCTCGTCAAGCTGGGCGAGGCGGTGGCGATCGCTGAACAGGTGGGCGAGGTCGGCGCCGGCAAGGGGCCGGTCGAGCGCAAGGTGGTGCGCGTCGTCACGCCAGGCACCGTCACCGATTCGGAACTGCTGGCCGAGCGCCAGGAGACGGTGCTGCTGGCGGTGTTCGCGAACCGCGCCCGCGTCGGCCTGGCCTGGCTCGCACTGGCCGAAGGCCGGCTGGGCCTGGGCGAGTGCACGGAGGCCGAGCTGCCGTCGTGGCTCGCGCGCCTGGCGCCGGCCGAGATCCTGGTGTCGACCGAGGGCGCGCCGACGGCGGTGCGCCAGGGGACGGTGGCGGTCGTCAACCGTCCCGCCTGGCAGTTCGACACCGAGCTGGGCCTGCGCAAGCTGTACGAGCTGCTGGGCGTGACCACGCTGGCCGGGTTCAACGCGCAGGAGCTGCCGCGCGCGCATGCGGCCGCGGCGGCGCTGATCAGCTACGCCGAGCACACCTCGGGCGGCGCCCGCAGCGCGCTGGGCCACGTGAAGTCGCTGCACGTCGACAAGGCCAGCGAGCTGCTGGAGCTGCCGCCGGCCACGCTGCGCAACCTCGAGCTGACGCAGACGCTGCGCGGCGAGGCGGCGCCCACGCTCCTGTCGCTGCTGGACACCTGCCGCACCGGCATGGGCAGCCGCCAGCTGCGCCACTGGCTGACGCATCCGATGCGCGAGCGCAAGGACGCGACGGAGCGCCACGACGCCATCGCGGTGCTCGCCGCGCACGGCCCGGAGCCGCTGCGCCAGGCGCTGCGCGGCGTCAGCGACGTGCAGCGCATCGTCGCGCGCATCGCGCTGCGCCAGGTGCGCCCGCGCGAGCTCGCCGGGCTGCGCGACACGCTGGCGCTGCTGCCGCAGCTCGTGCAGTGCCTGCCGCCCAACCACTGCCGCCCGCAGGCCGCGGCCGTCGAACCCGAGCTCGACGACCTGGGCGACGGCGCCACCAGCGCCCTGCTGCTGCGCCTGCACGACGCGCTGCATCCCGACCCGCGCATAGGCGCGCACCTGGCCGCCGCCATCGCCGCCGAGCCCGCGGTGCTGCTGCGCGACGGCGGCGTGATCGCGTCGGGCTTCGACGCCGAGCTCGACGAGCTGCGCGCCATCGCCACCAACTGCGACGACTTCCTCGTCGCGCTGGAGGCCCGCGAGCGCGAGCGCACCGGCATCGGCAACCTGCGCGTGCAGTACAACAAGGTGCATGGCTTCTACATCGAGGTCACCACGTCCGGACTGGACAAGGTGCCCGCCGACTACCAGCGCCGCCAGACGCTCAAGAACGCCGAGCGCTTCATCACGCCGGAGCTGCGCGCGTTCGAGGACAAGGCGCTGTCGGCGCAGGAGCGCTCGCTGTCGCGCGAGAAGCTGCTGTGG
>DATCRO010000288.1:0-3502 GCA_036569025.1 Burkholderiaceae bacterium | reverse complement strand
GTTCGATCCGCACACGGCGCCGTACGCCGTCGATTGCCTGCTGCCGGCCGAGGATCTCGATCCGATCAGCCTGCGACGGCTGCGCCTGTCCTACGCGAACGCGGTCGACGCCACGGTCGGATTCCTCGACGAGGTCATCGCGCAGTTGCGCCAGCGCCCGGAGCCCGTCTTCTTCGTCTACACCTCCGACCACGGTGACGCGCTGCTCGACGACAGCCGCCAGATCTGGAGCCACGGGCTGCGCCATCCGACGCGCTGGGACGTGCAGGTCCCCGCGGTGTTCTGGGCCAACGACGCGTGGCGCGCGACGCATGCCGCGCAGTGGGCCAACCTGCAGGCGCAGGTCGGCGCGCCGCTGATGCATGCCGACGTCGTGCCCACGCTGCTGGCCGCTGCCGACGTGCGCTACGACGAGCCGCGCCGCGTCCCCGTGGACCTCCTGGCCCGCGCCGTGCCGCCGCGCCGCCGCGACGTTCAGGTCCGGCTCGGCGAGACGATTTCCTGGCAGACGCTCGTCGACGAGGCCCGCGAGGCAGGCCCGTACGTGCCCCATTACTAGCAAGGTGCGCATGCAAGAGACGGACATGCCGACGAGCGGACCGGGCCGCCGGGTCCGGGCCCCCACGAGGCGCAGGTCGCGCCCGGCGCAGCGGGCGCCGGACAGGCGCGCGTGGCCCGCGCCCGCGATGCGGCCACGTTCCTGGTTCGCCGAGGACGGCGCGCCCGTGCAGGAGGCGTCCGGCCCGAGGACCGGTCCGGGCCGCCGGCCGGGCCTCGGCTTCGTGCTCGAGGCCGCGTGGATCGCGCTGCTGGTCGCGCCCGCGGCATCGCGGCTGCCCGACGACCTCGCGTGGCAGCTGGACGACGTCGCCCGCATCGTCGGGCCGCTGTGGCTGGTGGCGCTGCTGCGGTTGCTGCTGCCGCGGCGCGCCTTCTTCCCTGCCACTTGGCCCATCGCCGCGGCCGGCGTGCTGGTGGTCGGCGCGTCGCTGCTGCGCGCCGTCGACGCGCTGGACCTGCTCCTGCAGCTGCGCACGTACTCGTCGGCCGAGCTGGAGGAGGCGCTGTCGCCGTACGCCGGCATGGCGCTCGGCAGCCTGGTCCTGGTGTCTGCGCTCGCATGGGGCGCCTGGCGCCACGCCGCGTCGCGATCGCCGACGCGGCGCCTGCGCGTCGCGGCCGTGGTCGCGACGCTGGCCGCGGCCCTGGTGCTGCCGGCCACGACCCTGGTCAAGCTGTGGCCGCTGGAGCCTGCGCTGGCGACCGCGTCGGTGGCGACGAACGCGCACTGGCTGGCGAACCGGCTCTATCCCGAAGCGTCGACCTTCGACCCGCGCGACCCCGCCGCCTCGTGGCACGCGACGCGCGCGCCCGGCGCGTCCGCCCGCGAGACCGTCGTGATGGTCGTCGGCGAGAGCGTGCGCGACGACTACCTGAAGGAATGCGACGGCCCGGCGCTGGTGCGCCCCGTGGACGCCGACGCGCTCGTCGCGTGCGACGTCGTCGCCGGCGCCGACCAGACCAGCATCTCGGTGCCGCTGCTGATCTCGCGCGAGCTGCCCGGGCACCCGGTGCGCGTCTCCAGCGACGGGAGCTTCCTGCGCGCCCTGGACGAGACCGGCTTCGCGACGCACTGGATCGCCCTGAACCGCCAGCGCCGCGACGTCGCCTGGCCCGACGCCGCCCGGGTGGACTTCACCACCAGCGCGCACGACACGGACGCGTGGCTGCTGCCGGCGCTCGACGCCAGCTTGCGCGAGCCGGCCTCGCTCAAGGGCATCGTCCTGCACGGCTACAACGCGCACGATCCGTACTGCGAGCGCTTCGATGCGGCCACGGCGCCGTATCCGGTCGACTGCAGCGCCCGCGGCCAGCACTGGCGCAAGGAGACCGTGGCGACCAGGCGGCAGGCCTACGCCGACGCGGTCGACGCGTCCATCGGCTTCGTCAACCAGGTCATCGCACGCCTGCGCCAGCAGCGCGAGCCGGTGTTCCTCGTGTACTCGTCCGACCATGGCGACGCGCTGATGGACGACGGCCGCCAGATCGTCGGCCACGCGCGCCGCTATCCGACCCGCTGGGACAGCCACGTGCCCGCCGTCTTCTGGGCCAACGACGCCTGGCGTCGCCTGCACGCCGCGCAATGGGCCCGGCTCGCCGCGCAGAAGGGCCGGCCACTGATGCACATGGACCTCGTCCCGACGCTGCTCGACGCCGCGGGCGTGCGCTATGACGAGCCGCGGACGCAGGCCGTGGACCTGCTCGCCCAGCCGGTGCCCGAGCGGCAGCGGGTCGTGCAGGTGGCGCGCGGCCGGGCGGTCGCCTGGCAGGCGCTGGTGGACGAGGCCCGCGCGGCCGGCCCGGCGGCGCCGGGCGGGCGGTGAGGCCGCCGGTCGTTCAGGCGCCGTGAATGAATCCGGTGCGCCGCCCGGGGCGTGCGGGATTCGTCCGCAGCTTCTCAGGTCTGGACGCTGCGGCGGTTGCGCGCGATCGAGGTCAGGAACCCGAGGCCCAGGCCCAGCGTCACCATCGCGGTGCCGCCGTAGCTGACGAACGGCAGCGGCACGCCCACCACGGGCAGGATGCCGCTGACCATGCCCATGTTCACGAACGCGTAGGTGAAGAAGCTCAGCGTGATCGAGCCGGCCAGCAGCCGCGTGAACACCGACGGCGCGTCGGCGGCGATCGCCAGCCCGCGGAAGATCAGCAGCGTGAAGCCGAACAGCAGCAGCAGCGCGCCCAGCATGCCGAACTCCTCGGAGTAGGCGGCGAAGATGAAGTCCGTCGTGCGTTCCGGGATGAACTCGAGGTGGGTCTGCGTGCCGCTCATGAAGCCCTTGCCGGTGACGCCGCCCGAGCCGATCGCGATCATGCCCTGGATGATGTGGAAGCCCTTGCCGAGCGGGTCGGTGGTGGGGTCGAGCAACGTGCAGATGCGGTGCTTCTGGTAGTCGCGCAGCAGCGGCCAGACGACGGAGTCCTGGCAGATCCGGTCCTCGCTCCAGACGACGGCCACGATGCCGACGGCCGCCAGGAGCAGCACCGGCAGGATCAGCTTCCACGACAGGCCCGCGAAGAAGATCACGTACAGGCCGGCCGACAGGATCAGGATGGCCGTGCCGAGGTCGGGCTGCTTGACCACCAGGCCCACCGGCAGCAGCAGGATCAGCCCGGCGATGGCGAAATCGAGCGCGCGCAGCTGTCCCTCGCGCTTCTGGAACCACCAGGCCAGCATCAGCGGCATCGCGAGCTTCATGATCTCGCTGGGCTGGATGACGACGCCTACGTTGAGCCAGCGCGTGGCGCCCTTCTTCGTGATGCCCATCACCGCGGTGGCCAGCAGCAGCGCCAGCCCGACCGAGTACAGCGGCACCGCGACGCGCATCAGGTTCTGCGGCGAGATCTGCGCCGCGACGAACAGCACGCCGAGCGCGAGCAGCATGTTGCGCCCGTGGTCGGTGAAGCGCGTGCCGGAGTCGTAGCCGGCCGAATACATCGTCGT
>DATCRO010000287.1:0-6379 GCA_036569025.1 Burkholderiaceae bacterium | reverse complement strand
CCGCCAATCGGCCGAGCGCGCACGCTGGCAGGCCGGCCCGTCCGCGCCCGGCGCGCTGGCGCAGATCGTGACCGCGGCGCCGCGCGCCAGCGCCTGGGCGCGGGCGAAGCGCAGCGCCGCCATGAATTCGGAGGCCTGCGCCGCGAGCGCGCGCGCTGCCGCGCCGCGCGACAGGCCCGGCGTGGCCACGCGCAGCAGGACGGCGACGATCGCCAGCACGACGGCCAGTTCGACCAGCGTGAAGCCGCGGACGGCGGCGGGCGGGGAACCGGGCCGCGGACGGCGCCGGGCGAGCAAGGGCAGGACAGGCAGGACAGGCAGGACAGGCATGGGTCTGACTCGACGAACGGGCCGCCGATTGTTCAGGCGCCGTCGTGGAAAATCACCCCCCGGGACGGCCGCCTTCGCCATCCCGCTCGAAAACCGGCGCCTGGGCGCGCGGCCAACCGGACGATCACGATGAAACCCTGGCTTTTGACGCTGGCGCTCGCCGAGCAGTCGGTCGGCCTGACCGACCCGAACCCGCGCGTGGGCTGCGTGATCGTGTCGGCGGACGGTTCGGCCGTGCTGGGGCAGGGCCACACGCAGGCCGCCGGCGGGCCGCACGCCGAGGTGATGGCCCTGCGCGACGCGCAGGCGCGCGGCCACGACGTGCGCGGCGCCACCGTCTACGTCACGCTGGAGCCTTGCGCACACCACGGCCGCACGCCGCCCTGCTGCGACGCCCTCGTGGCCGCGGGCGTCGGCCGCGTCGAGATCGCCACCGGCGACCCCAACCCGCTGGTCAACGGCCAGGGCACGGCGCGCATCGCCGCGGCCGGCATCGCGATCGGCCATGCGCCCGAGGACGTGGCGCGGCGCGCCCGCGAGCTCAACATCGGCTTCTTCTCGCGCATGCAGCGCGGCCGCCCCTGGGTGCGCATGAAGATCGCGGCGTCGCTGGACGGCCGCACCGCCCTGCCCAACGGCGCCAGCCAATGGATCACCGGCGCCGACGCGCGCGCCGACGGCCATGCCTGGCGCAGGCGGGCCGGCGCCGTGCTCACCGGCATCGGCACCGTGCTGGCCGACGATCCGTCGCTGGACGTCCGTCTTGTCGAAACCGCCAGGCAGCCGATGCGCTGCGTGGTCGACGCGCGACTGGACACCCCGCCCGACGCCCGCCTGTTCGAGACGGCCTCGCCCGTGATCCTCTACACCGCGTCCACCGACACCGCGCGCCGCGCCCCGCTGGAGGAACGCGGGGCCGAGATCGTCGACGTCCCGAGCAACCACGGCCGCCTGGACCTCGAGGCCGTGCTGGCCAACCTCGCCGCGCGCCACGTCAACGAACTGCACGTCGAAGCGGGCGCTCGCCTCAACGGGGCGCTGCTGCGCACCGGCCAGGTCGACGAGCTGCTGCTGTACCTGGCGCCCACGCTGCTGGGCGCCGGCCGCGACATGGCGGCGCTCGGCCCGTTCGAGGCGCTCACGCAGGGCCTGGCGTTCGAGTTCCACGACGCGGCCAGAGTGGGAGCGGACCTGCGCATCCTTGCACGGAACCGGTCTGTAACCGGCACGCCGTAGAGCCCTTGCTCCTGGGAAACCCGGAGCCGCCGCCTACAATCGCGGGATGCCCATCTCTCCTGTTCCCGCCCTGGTCAACGAATTGGCCGCGGGCCGCATGATCATCCTCGTCGACGAGGAAGACCGCGAAAACGAAGGCGACCTGGTCCTCGCGGCCGAATTCGTGACGCCCGAGGCGATCAACTTCATGGCCCGCCACGCGCGCGGCCTGATCTGCCTGACGATGACGCGCGAGATGTGCGAGCGCCTGCACCTGCCGCCGATGGCCACGCGCAACGGCTCGCCGCACGGCACCGCGTTCACCGTGTCCATCGAGGCCGCCGAGGGCGTGACCACCGGCATCTCCGCCGCCGACCGCGCCCGCACCGTGCAGGCCGCCGTCGCGCGCGGCGCCAAGCCGTCCGACCTCGTGCAGCCGGGCCACATCTTCCCGCTGCAGGCCCAGGAAGGCGGCGTGCTGATGCGCGCCGGCCATACCGAGGCCGGCTGCGACATGGCGGCGATGGCCGGCCTCGTGCCGTCCGCGGTGATCTGCGAGGTGATGAACGAGGACGGCACGATGGCGCGCCTGCCCGACCTCGAGATCTTCGCCAAGGAGCATGGCCTGCTGATCGGCACCATCGCCGACCTGATCCACCACCGCAGCCGCAACGAGTCGCTGATCTCGCGCATCGGCCAGCGCGAGCTGGCCACGCCGTACGGCCGCTTCGACTGCCACCTGTTCCGCGACAAGTCCGGCGGCGCGCACATGGCGCTCGTCAAGGGCACCTGGAAGGCCGGCGAGGAAGTGCCGGTGCGCGTGCACGAGCCGTTCTCGGCGATCGACCTGCTCGACTCGTCGTGCGGCAAGCACTCGTGGCCGCTGCCGCAGGCGCTGGCCGCCATCGAGAAGCGCGGCCAGGGCGTGGCGGTGCTGCTCAATTGCGGCGAGCCGGCCGACCACCTGGTCGCCCAGCTGATGCCCGAGTCCGACCCGTGCGAGCCCGTGGCCAAGCGGCCGATGGACCTGCGCACCTATGGCGTCGGCGCCCAGATCCTGCGCGAGCTGGGCGTCACGCGCATGCAGCTGCTCGGGCAGCCACGCCGCATGCCCAGCATGACGGGCTACGGTCTGGAAGTGTCCAGTTTCATCACGGCGGCCGACGCCGCCTGACAAGAGATGTTTGCCCCCACGCTCCCTCCGGTCGCTGCCCCCCGAGGGAGTGCTCGGTCAGGCTCGGGTGGCGATCCTCGCCTCCCGAGAGCTTGGGGAAAAGCAAAACCATCACGCGCCACCCGGCGCATTGTTCTTTTCATTTGGAGCGTTTCCTGATGCAAGCAGCAGACCAAGGCACCGCCACCGATCTGGACGGCCGCGACCTCGTCATCGGGATCGTGCGCGCCCGCTTCAACGACGCGATCACCTCGCGCATGGCCGACATCTGCCACGCCGAGCTGCTCGCGCTGGGCGTGTCGGCCAAGCACGTCACGACGATCACCGTGCCCGGCGCGCTCGAAGTGCCGATCGCGCTGAAGGCGATGGCGGACCAGGACGACTTCGACGCGCTCGTGGCCATCGGCTGCGTGATCCGCGGCGAGACCTACCACTTCGAACTGGTGGCCAACGAGAGCGGCGCGGGCGTCACGCGCGTGTCGCTCGACCACCAGGTGCCGATCGCCAACGCGATCCTGACCGTCGAGAACGAGGCCCAGGCGCTGGCCCGCGTCGAGGACAAGGCGCGCGACGCCGCGCGCGTGGCCGTGGAGATGGCCAACCTGATGGACGACCTGCTATGAAGAATTCCGTGCCAACCTGTTTGCGGGCCGTGCGCCGGGCCGCCCCAAGGAGGCCCGCAGTCCCCTCGGGGGACGGAGCGACGTACTCGGCGCGGGAGGGGCTCCAATGAATTCCCCCGAGAAGGCCGAGAAGCCGGCCAAGCCCAAGTCGGCGCGCCGCCGTTCGCGCGAGGTCGCGCTGCAGGGCCTGTACGAGTGGCTGGTCTCCGGCACCGACGCCGGCGTGATCGACGCCCACATGCGCGAGCAGGAAGGCTTCGACAAGGCCGACCGCGCGCACTTCGACGCGCTGCTGCACGGCTGCATCGCCGAGGCCGCCGACCTGGACGGCGTGCTGGCCCGGTTCGTCGACCGCAAGACGACCGAGCTGTCGCCGGTCGAACACGGCGTGCTCATGATCGGCGCCTACGAGCTCAAGCACTGCATCGACATCCCGTACAAGGTCGCGATCAACGAGGCCGTCGAACTGGCCAAGAGCTTCGGCGGCACCGACGGCCACAAGTACGTCAACGGCGTGCTGGACAAGGCCGCTGCCGTGCTGCGGGCGACCGAGGTGCAGGCCTCGCACAAGCGTTGACGGCATGAAGCTCGCCGGCCGCCTCGCCCACATCGATCCGTTCTACGTGATGGAGTGCGCCAAGGTGGCGCAGGAGATCGCGCGTTCACCCGCCTGCGATCCCGCGCAGGGCGGCGAGCCGATGATCTACCTGAACATCGGCGAACCGGACTTCACCGCGCCGGCGCCGGTCATCGCCGCCGCCGAGGCCGCGCTGCACGCCGGCCGCACGCAGTACACGAACGCCCTGGGCCTGCCCGCGCTGCGCGAATGCATCAGCCAGTGGTACGCGAGCCGCTGGGGGCTGGACGTGCCGGCGCGGCGCATCGTCGTCACGGCGGGCGCTTCGGCAGGACTGCAGCTGGTCTGCCAGGCGCTGTTCGAGGCCGGCGACGAGGTGCTGATGCCCGATCCGAGCTACCCGTGCAACCGGCACTTCGTGGCCGCCACGGGCGCAGCGGCGCGGCTGGTGCCCACGACGCCAGCCATGCGCTTCCAGCTCGACGCCGCGACGGTGAGCGCCCACTGGCAGCCGCAGACGCGCGGCGTCCTGCTGGCCACGCCGTCGAATCCGACCGGCACGTCGATCGCGCCGGACGAACTGGCGCGCATCGTCGACGTCGTCCGCGGGCACGACGGCATCGCCATCGTCGACGAGATCTACCAGGGCCTGAGCTACGACCCGGCCTTCGAGCGCTGCGCGCTCGCGCTGGGCGACGACATCGTCTCCGTCAACAGCTTCTCGAAGTACTTCAGCATGACCGGCTGGCGCCTGGGCTGGCTGGTGCTGCCCGAGGCGCTGATCGAGCCCGTCGAACGGCTGGCGCAGAACCTCTACATCTGCGCGAGCGCGGTCGCCCAGCATGCCGCGATCGCCGCCTTCGACGCCGAAAGCCTGGCCGAATGCGAGATTCGCCGGGATGCCTTCCGCCAGCGCCGCGATTTCATCGTCCCCGCGCTGCAGAAACTAGGGCTGGACGTTCCGGTGGTTCCCGACGGGGCCTTTTACGTGTGGGCCGATTGCCGCCGCTTCGCGGCCGACAGCTGGGATTTCGCGATGCAGCTGATGCGCAGCGCGCACGTGGCCCTGACCCCGGGCAAGGACTTCGGCCCCGCGCATGCGAGCACATACTTCCGCCTGTCGTTCGCGACGGCGTTGCCGCAGCTGCGGGAAACGGTGCGCCGGCTGGAACGCGAGCTCGTCCGTTGACCCTTTCAAGCCTCTTTCAACCCTCCCGGCAAGCGTGACGCATTCGCCAGACCGGTGATATTTGTGTCATCGTCGGGGGTATCTTCCGGTTATTCCGCGCTTCGACGGGGCGCCCATCGGTTAACTTTCGCCCATGCGATGGAATCTTTTCAGGCGCGCCGATTCGGCGGGCGCCTCCGACTCCAATTTCGAGACGACCGTCGTCGATGACGCGGCCGCCGCTCGCCTCGCGCAGGGCAACACGGCCGAGACCGAAGGCGAGATCACGGTCGCGCCGCCGCCGCCGGTGCTGGCCGGCATCGGCCCCGGCACGGAAGGCGAGAGCATCGGCCACGTCGGCCGCTACGCGCTGAAGTCCGTCCTGGGCAAGGGCGGGCTGGGCACCGTCTACAACGCGTGGGATCCGCTGCTGTCGCGCACGGTCGCGCTCAAGACGCTGCACATCGACTCCGACCCGGCCTCGCGCGAGTCGCTGGACGCGATGTTCCTGAACGAGGCGCGCGCCGCGGCCGGCCTGTCGCACCCGCACATCGTCACCGTGTTCGACGCCGGTCCGTCCGACAGCGGCGTCTACATCGCCATGGAGCGGCTGCAGGGCCAGGACCTGCGCCACCTGCTGCTGCAGGGCGTGCGCCCGGGCCCGATCGAGGCGGCCCAGGTAGTGCGCCGCGTGGCCGACGCCCTGGCCTACGCGCACCGCAAGGGCGTCGTCCACTGCGACGTCAAGCCGGCCAACATCTTCATGACCGGCCGCATGCACCCCAAGGTGCTGGACTTCGGCATCGCGCGCGTCGCGCACCGCGACGTGCCCGCGCTCGACGGCGTGGTCGCCGGCTCGCCGTACTACCTCGCGCCCGAGCAGGTCGACGGCCGCTCGGTGGATCGCCGCAGCGACGTCTATTCGCTGGGCGTCGTGCTGTACGAGCTGCTGGTGGGCAAGAAGCCGTTCGAGGGCAAGTCGCTCGAGGAGATCACCGCCGCCGTCAAGGCCGGCGACGCCGTCCCCGCGCACCGCGTCTCGCCCAAGATCCCGCTGGGGCTGTCCGTGATCGCCAGCCGCGCGATGGCCGCCGACCCCGACCAGCGCTACCCGTCGGCGCGCCACCTGTCGATGGAACTGCGCCACTGGGTCGACTCGGCCGAGGCACGCGCGCTCAAGGACGAGGCCCGCGGCGTCAGCGCCCCGGCGCCGACGAAGAACCCGTGGCTGCGCATCGGCCTGCCGCTGGTCGGCTTCGTCGCGGTCATCGGCGTGCTCGGCTGGCTCAAGT
>DATCRO010000286.1:0-2855 GCA_036569025.1 Burkholderiaceae bacterium | reverse complement strand
CCGCTGCCATCTGCCGCGCATGCGCGTCGTCGTCGAGGTCGTCCGACGCAGGCGCGGCGTCGGCGTCGGCGTCGACCAGCCGCTGCGCGACGACGTCCAGCGCCGGCACGCGCGGCACCGCGCGCAGGAACTGGCTGACGTAGGCGATGTCGCGGCGGCGCAGGGCCAGCATGCGCTGCGGCGTGGCGGCGGCGATGTCGACCCGGCCGTCCGACGAGTCGAATTCCAGCGTGCCGGCGTCGCTGCCGTAGCTGCCGAACAGGCACTTCATCAGCGTCGACTTGCCGCTGCCCGACGCGCCCACCAGTGCGACGCACTCGCCGGCGCGCACGTCGAGCGCGGTGTCCTCGAGCACCTGAAGACGTGCCCCGCCGCGCAGGTGCAGCGTGAAGTGCTTGGCGAGGCCGCGCACGGACAAGCGCGGCATGGAATCTTCGTTCATGGCATCACCACCGAGGAGACCAGCAGTTGCGTGTACGGGTGCCGGGGGTCGTCGAGCACGCGGTCGGTGAGCCCCTGCTCGACGACCTGCCCGTGGCGCATCACCAGCGTGCGCTGCGCCAGCAGGCGCGCCACGCCGAGGTCGTGCGTGACGATCAGCGCGCACAGGTGCATGCGCGTGGTCAGCATGCGGATGAGGTCGAGCAGGCGCGCCTGCACGGACACGTCCAGGCCCGAGGTCGGTTCGTCCAGCAGCACGAGCCGCGGCCGCGTGACCAGGTTGCGCGCGATCTGCAGGCGCTGGCGCATGCCGCCGGAGAAGGCGCGTGGCGAGTCGTCGATGCGAGCGGTATCGAGCTCCACGCGCTCCATCCAGCGTCGCGCCGTCGCGCGCAGCCGGCCATAGTGGCGGTCGCCCTGCCCCATCAGCCGTTCGCCGATGTTGGCGCCCGCGCTCACGTCCAGCCGCAGCCCGTCGCTCGCGTTCTGCTCGACGAAGCCCCATTCGGTGCGCGCGAGCACGCGCTGCTGGCGCTCCGTCAGGGCGTGCACGTCCAGCCAGCGACCGTCCGCGTCGCGGTAGTGCACCTGGCCGTGGGTGGGCGCGATGCGGCCGGCGATGCAGTTCAGCAGGGTCGACTTGCCCGACCCCGATTCGCCGACGATGGCGACCACCTCGCCCGGGAACAGGTCGAGTTCGGCATCGCGCACGGCGAAGCGCTCGTCGCGCGCAGCGGCGAAACGGTGCGACAGGCCGCGCACGCGCAGCAGGGGTTCACTCATGGCCATGTCCTTGGTCGACGCGATCGGCGCACCAGTCGGTGTCAGAGCAGGTCCAGCGCACGCCGCCCTCGGCGTCGGCCACCTCGTCGAGGAAGCTGGTGGTGTCGCCGCAGCGCGCGCAGGCCTGGCCGTGCGGCTCGATGCGGAACGGGTGATCCTCGAAGTCGAGGCTGCGCACCTCGGTGTACGGCGGGATCGCGTAGAGGCGCTTCTCGCGGCCCGCGCCGAACAGCTGCAGCGCGGGGCTCATGTGCATCTTCGGGTTGTCGAACGCGGGGATCGGCGAGGGCGACATCACGTAGCGGCCATCCACCTTCACCGGGTAGTCGTAGCTCGTCTCGACGCGGCCCCACTGCGCCAGATCCTCGTACAGCTTGACGTTCATCAACCCGTATTCCTCGGCCGCGTGCAGCTTCGTCGTCTCGGCGCGGCGCGCTTCCAGGCGGTACAGCGGCTCGGGCTGCGGCACCTGGTACACGAGCACCTGGCCGTCGACGAGCGGCGTCTCGGGGATGCGATGGCGCGTCTGGATCAGCGTGGCGTCGCGCGTGCGCGTGGTCGTGCGCACGCCCGTCGTGCGCGCGAAGAACTGGCGGATGTTCACGGCGTTCGTGGTGTCGTCGCTGCCCTGGTCGATCACCTTGAGCACGTCGTCCTGGCCGATCACCGCCGCCGTCACCTGGATGCCGCCCGTTCCCCAGCCGTAGGCCAGCGGCATCTCGCGCGAGCCGAACGGCACCTGGTGGCCAGGGATCGCGACGGCCTTGAGCAGGGCGCGGCGGATCATCTTCTTCGTGCGTTCGTCGAGATAGGCGAAGTTGTACCCTTGCATCATGTGAGCCCCCCGTCAGCGGAGTACCGCTGCCAGCCCTCCAAGGACGGGCGCGCCCCTGTTCCGGAGCGGCCGGGCGCGGCGGCTGCGTGCTTTCGCCTTTCGTTCGTCATTCCGGCTCTCCCTGGCGAGCGGCGCCGGCCGCCCGCGCATGCACGTCCTCGCGCAGCTTGCGGATGAGCTGCAGCTCCGACTCGAAGGTCACGTAGTGCGGCAGCTTCAGGTGCTGCACGAAGCCCGAGGCCTCGACGCTGTCGCCTTGTGGCAGCGCGAATTCCTGCTGCTGCGCGGGGCTGGTCGCGTCCTCGCCGAACTCCGCGGCGCGCAGCGCGCGGTCGACCAGCGACATCGCGATCGCCTTGCGCTCGCCGCGCCCGAAGACGAGGCCCTGGCCACGCGTGAACACGGGCGCGACCTCGGCGCTGCCGATGAACTGGTTGACCATCTGGCATTCGGTGAGCTCGACCTCGCCGATCTCGATCGCGAAGTCGAGCTCGTCGGGCACCAGCTCCACCGCCACCTTGCCCGAGCGCAGGTCGCCCGCGAACGGGTGCGTGTGCGCGTAGCCGCGCTGCGTCGAGTAGCCCATGCCCAGCACCCAGCCCTCGTCGGCGCGCGCCAGCATCTGCAGCCAGCCGGTCCGCGGCAGCGGATAGGCGGGCGGATCGCGCGTGATGTCCGGCGGCTCGGGGTCGCCGTCGGACGGGTCGCACGGCTCGACCAGGCCTTCGCGGGCCAGTTGCGACAACGCGTTGGGGACGTCCTCGGGGTTCGCGTCGGCGGATGCGTCGGCCGGCAG
>DATCRO010000285.1:0-7124 GCA_036569025.1 Burkholderiaceae bacterium | reverse complement strand
GGCCTGGTCGGGATCGGGATGGGCCTCCAGGAACAGCCCGCCCAGGCCGACCGCCATGCCCGCGCGCGCGAGCTCCGCGACCTGTGCGCGCCGCCCGCCGGAAGCCGCCGCGCCGGACTCGCGCTGCTGCAGCGAGTGCGTGACGTCGAAGATCACCGGCGCATCGCCGGTCGTCTTCTTCATCACGGAGAAGCCGAGCATGTCGACGACCAGGTTGTCGTAGCCGAAGCAGGTGCCGCGGTCGCACAGGATCAGCTGGTCGTTGCCGGCCTCGCGGAACTTCTCGCAGATGTTGGCCATCTGCGACGGGCTCAGGAACTGCGGCTTCTTGATGTTGATGACGCGGCCGGTCTTCGCCAGCGCCACGACCAGATCGGTCTGGCGCGCGAGGAAGGCGGGCAGCTGCAGCACGTCGACCACCTGCGCGACGGCGGCGGCCTGGTGCGGCTCGTGCACGTCGGTGATGACGGGCACGCCGAAGGCCGACTTGACCGCCTCGAAGATGCGCAGGCCTTCCTCCAGGCCGGGGCCGCGGTACGAGTGGATCGACGAGCGGTTGGCCTTGTCGTAGCTGGCCTTGAACACGTAGGGGATGCCCAGCTTGCTCGTGACGCGCACGTATTCCTCGGCCGCGCGCAGGGCGAGGTCCTTCGACTCCAGCACGTTGATGCCGCCGAACAGCACGAACGGCGCGCTGTTGCTGCACTCGACGGTGGGGGTGATCTTGACGGTGGACATGGCGTCTCCTTGGTTCGCAACCGGCATTTTGCAACGGCGCGCCGCGGCGGCCCGCCGGGCCGGCATTCCTCGGCCGCTGGCGCCGTCACGAATGGATACGGCCGCCGCCGCCGGGGCGACCAGCCACGTCAGCCGCGCGCCCGAAGTGACCCGATTGGTCACCCGCGGGTGTGACAAATCTGGTCCGCCGTCAGCCCGCGCCGTGGAGCTGGACAACTGTTCCGGAACCGGTTCCAGACGAAGCGGGCCCCCGGCCTTTCATTTGGATACGACCGGGCGCCGCGGGCATGGGACTTGCGATCCGCTTGACAGGCAACTTAGGGCGTCGTTGGGACGTCTTCGGCCGGGGAGCGATCCCCGGCCTCTTTCGAACGAAAGCACCCGGAGACAGGCCATGGATCGGCTGCGCACGGCGGCCGCAGCCCGCGGGTCGATTGCCTCGCCTTCCACTGGTCCGGCGACGGCCTTGCCGGCCAGCTGACCGGCCGACTCGGCAAGCTGTACCTCGTGCTGCCCTTCAGCGGCCGCCGAGCTCGCGCGTCACGCGCGGGCGCACGCGCTCAGCCGCGCTGCGCGGCCAGCACGCAAAGCATCTCCGCGGCCACGTGGGCGGCGGCGATGGCGGTGATCTCGGCGTGGTCGTACGACGGCGCGACCTCGACGACGTCCATGCCGACGATCTTCACCGGCACGAGGCCGCGCAGGATCGCGAACGCCTGCGCGCTGCTCAGGCCGCCGGCCACCGGCGTGCCGGTGCCGGGCGCGAACGCGGGGTCCAGGCAGTCGATGTCGAAGGTCAGGTAGCTCGGGTTCGCGCCGACGACCTGCAGGATGCGGTCGACCGTCGCCTTCGTGCCGTGCTCGTGCACCCAGTCGGCGCCCAGCACGTTCACGCCCATGAAGTCGTCGTTCCACGTGCGTATGCCCACCTGCACCGAGCGCTTCGGGTCGACCAGGCCTTCCTTGATGGCCTTGTAGAACATCGAGCCGTGGTTCAGCGAATCGGGCGCGTCGTCCTGCCAGGTGTCGCAGTGCGCGTCGAAGTGGATCAGCGACAGCGGCGCGCCGTGCTTCTCGACCATCGCCTGGAGGATCGGCCAGGTGATGAAGTGGTCGCCGCCCAGGCCCAGCATCGTGGCGCCGCTCGCGATGATCTTGCGCGTGTGTTCCACGATGGACGGGACGATCGTGTGCGGGCGGTGGCTGTCCAGCGGGCAGTCGCCGTAGTCGACGATGGCGAGGCGCTCGCACGGACCGAATCCCCACGGGTGGATCTTCTCGTTGAGCTGCACCGTGGCCGCACGGATCGCGGCCGGGCCCAGGCGCGCGCCGGTGCGGAACGTGGTGGCCAGGTCGAACGGGAAGCCGGTGACGGCGACGTCCACGCCGGCCAGGTCGCGGGTGTAGCGGCGGCGCATGAAGGACAAGACGCCGGAATACGTGTTCTCCATCTCGTAGCCCAGGAGGGACTGGCGATGGATGGCATGATCGGTGTCGCGGATGGCTTCGTTCATGGGGAAATCTCGTTGGAACCAGGCCCGGATGATCCCAGGACGGCGCCTCGGGGGCCATTAGCTCGTTCGGAAGAGATATGAAAGTTTCTGATACCTCGTCCCGCCAGGAACCACCGTTCCCGGGCCTCGTCGCGTTCGAGGCGACCGCGCGCCTGGGCAGCATGTCGGCGGCGGCGGACGAGCTCGATCTGACGCAGTCGGCCGTCAGCCAGCGCGTGCTCAAGCTCGAGGCCCACGTCGGCCAGCGCCTGTTCGTGCGCCAGGGCCACGGCGTGCGACTGACGGGCGCGGGCGAGCTGCTGATGGAGACGGCCGCCGACACGCTGCAGCGCCTGCGCGCGGGCTTCGCGCGCATCGAGCCCTATCGCAACAAGCAGTCGCTGCTGCTGGCGTGCCCGTCCGATTTCGCGCACGGCTGGTTGATGCCTCGGCTGGAGGCGCTGCGCGCCGCGCATGGCGGGCTGGAGGTGTGGCTGATGTCCGAGCACGACGTCATGGCGATCGATCGCATCGACGTCGACCTGGTGGTCTCGCGTCGGCCGCTGCAGGGCGCCGACATCGAATGCGTGCCGCTGCTGCAGGACCGCGCCGTCGCGGTGTGCGCCGCGGCGCTGGCGGCCAGGCTCCAGGGCGTGGCCTTCCCCAAGGTGCTGGACAAGTCGCCGCTGCTGCTCCTGGAGAGCGCGCCGGAGTGGGGTGGCGTGATCCCGCCGGCATCGGGCCGGTCGGCGCGCCGGCGGGCCGCCACGATCCAGGACGAGCGCCTGCTGCTCGAGGCCGCCGAGCGCGGGGCGGGCATCGCGTATGTCTCGCAGGTGCTGGCCGCCGACGCGCTGGCCAGCGGGCGCTGCGTGCAGCTTTCGCAGGTGCCGGCCAGCGCGCGGCCGCCGCTGTGGGCGATGCGCAGCCGGCTGACGCCGCGCACGCCGATGGCGGACCGCGTGTTCGACTGGCTGCGTGCGCAGGCCTGACGTCCTTCGATCCGTCGGGCGGTTTGACCGCAGGCGTCGCCCGCCGCTCCGCCGATGCAATGCGCCGTCAGACCGCATTTCGCGCGCTCCCGCGTGGCGGATTTGGCAGGAGGTCCCCGTCGGACATGGCCATTTCTGCTCGACCGCGGGCGAAAATACAAGAAATGAAGCTTTACGCGGCCGAAGCCGAGATCTCGACGCTCGAAACGGTGTTGACGCAGCCCTGGTCCGAGCAGGTGCTGTCTGCCACCGTGGCGCTGGCCTGGTACCTGCGCCAGCGTGACAGCGCGCGGGCGCTGCGCCTGGTCGACGGCGTCATTCCGCTGCTGGTGCCGCCGCCCGAGGGCAGCCGGCGCCCCGACGCGCACCGCGCACGCGCCGCGCTCGCGGCGTGCGAGGCCTCGGCGCTGCTGTGCGACTTCGATGTCGCCGAGCACTGGCTGTCGGAGGCGCGCCAGCACCTGGACGCGCGCGTCGACGCGCTCGCCGAAGGCGACGCCTGGCTCGTGGAGGCGGTCGTCGCCAAGATGCGCGTGCAGCGCGAGCGCGAGATGGCCGCGCACGAGCGCGCCGTCGCGTTCTTCCAGGGCTCGGGTGCCCCGGATCGCCTGGCGGTCGCGCAGGTGTGGCTCAGCTTCGAGCGCGGCTATGCGCAGCCGGACGTCGACCACAGCGTCGGGCTGCAGCCACCCGGCCCCCAGTGGCCCGAGGCCGCTGCCGCGTGGCAGGCACTGTGGGGCGCGTCGCGCGGCATGGCGCTGTCGTTCCGCGAGCCGTCCGAGTCGGCCCGCATGTACCGCCAGGCCGCCGCCAGCGCCTCCGCGGTGGGCATGGTGCGGCTGGAGATCATCTGCATGATCAACGCCGGCGCCGCGACGCAGGGCCTGGGCGACCTCGACCTCGCCGCCGAGTGCTTCGAGCAGGCCGCCACGCGCGCCAACGCCACCGGCTGGCCGACGCTGATCGGCACCGCGAACACGCGCGTCGGCGAGCTGATGGGGCACCTGGGCGCCTTCGAGGAGAGCCGCAGCATCCTGGCCGACGCGATCGTGGCGCTGTCGATCGGCGCGCCGGGCCTGCACCTGGCGATCGCCTGCGCGTCGCTGGCCGAGACGCTGCGCGCGATGGGCCGCGCCGAGGAATCGCTCGAGCCGATGAGCCGCGCGATCGCGCTGTACCGCGAGGTCGGCTTCACGCACACCCTCGCGCTGAACCTGATCTTCCAGGCCCGCGGCCTGACCGCGGCCGGCCGGCCCCATGAAGCGCTGGCCGCCTGCGACGAGGCACGCGCGCTGATCGTCGCCAACGACCTCGTCTCGCTGCACGTGGGCGTGACCGATGTCCTCGCGGAACTGCACCATCGCTTCCCTCTGCCCGCGCCGGCCGGCATGACGCTGCCGAGCGCGGCGCTGCACTACGGCGAGGCGGCGCTCATGGAAGGCCTGCGCGTCGCCAACTGGAAGGCGCCCGGCCGGCTGTTCACGTTCCTGGCCGAGCGCTGGGCCGAGGCCGGCGACCATGCCAAGGCCTATGACTACGCACGCCGGGCACTCGAGGCCAACGAGAAGGAGTCGGTGCAGCGGATGAACTACCCGCTCGCGCTGGTGCGCCTGCGCAAGCGCGCCGCGCAGGGCGAGACGACCGGCGCCGGGGCCGCATCGGCCCTGCACGACGCCATCGGCGACCGCCCGCGGCGCCAGGCCTCGCGCACCTTGACGCCCAAGGAGCGCAGCATCCTGCTGCTGCTCGCCCGCGATTACTCCAACAAGGAGATCGCCAAGTCCATCGACGTCAGCGACGAGACGGTGAAGTGGCATCTGAAGAACCTGTTCAACAAGCTCGAGGCGGGTTCGCGCAAGCACGCCGTCACGCGGGCGCGGACGCTGGGGTTCCTGAGCTTCACGGGCTGAGCGTGCTTCGCGGCCAAGGACACGGCCCGACTGGTCGAGGGCGTGCCGCGATTGTGCAGCTGGCTGCTCGCCGAGGGCGCCGCCGCGCCAGGCCCTTGAAGCAGCGTGCGGCGACAATGGCGCCGCGGTCCTCCGCACATCCAATGACATCCAAGAGGGAGATCTCCATGCGCCACATCCTGCGCCTCGCCGCCTTCGCGCTGGCCGCCGCGCTCGCCGCCCCGGCCTTCGCCAGCCCCACCTCGGACGCGCTCAGCGCCTGCCTGGTCGACAAGTCCACTGGCCGCGATCGCAAGGATCTCGCGCGCTGGATCGTCGTCGCGGTGTCCTCGCACCCCGACATGCAGGATATGTTCGTCCTCAACCAGGCGATGCGCGAGACCGCCAACAAGACGGCCGCCGACATCATCATGCGGCTCGTCACGGTCGAGTGCGTCGACCAAGCGCGGGCCTCGGCCGCCGTCGACGGCGGCTCGTCCTGGGGACAGGCCTTCGGCAAGCTGGGCGAAGTGGCGATGAAGGAGCTCACCACCAACCCGGCCGTGGCGACGTCGTTCGAGGATCCGGTCAAGTACATGGACCGCGCCCAGCTGATGAAGGTGTTCGCGCCCAAGCCCTGAGCAAGACGCCGCCGCGGCGTGACCTTCTCCACGCCGGCGGCCTTCAGGCCTCCAGGCCCGCGTCCGATTCAACAGGCATGCAAGCCGACCTGTTCTCCGCGCGGGATGCCGCCGCGCTGCTCGCCATCCGGCAGTTGCTCGACGAGGGACGCCTGTCCCGCGGCGCGTTGCGCGCGGTCTTCACCGCCGCGGGCCTGATGCGCGAGATGGACGAGGCGGGTCCGCAGCCGATGCAGCCGCTCGTCGGCGACCGCTCGGGCGGGCACGCGAAGCGCGCGGCCTGAACGCGGCCACGGCCTGCGCGTCCGTCACGCCCCGGGCGCGGACTCGACGTCGCCGGGCCGCTCGGAGGCGGCCAGGTAGGCGCGCCCCAGCGGCGTGAGCTCGGCTTCGAACGTCCGCTGGAACGCGAGCAGCTTGAACGAGCGCAGGAAGCTCAGCTCGTTGATCATGCCGGGAATGAAGGGCGGCGCGGTGAGTTCGGCGCCGTCGCGGATGCGACGCAGGATCTCCAGCTGCGCGCTGGTCAGTGCATCTGCCATGAGTCGTGTTGCCTTCGGTGGAAGCGACCGTGCGCCGTCGGCGCCGTTGTTCCCGAAGCGGGCAATTCGTCAGTCGTTGGCGCGATTTTCCGAGCGGACCGCGGGCGGGTCTGTAGGCAATCCTTGATGCGACGTGCCAGCCACCCTCAACGCCGGCGCGCGAGGCAGGCGCACCTCGCGCACGCAGTCGTGCGGGTGCGTGACCAGCGACGTCAGGCCCTGCTTCAGCCGCGGGTCGGGCGTGTCGCGCGTGCGGACGCTCAGGCAGCCGTCTCGGCGCTGAGCACGCCGCGGCGGATCTGGTCGCGTTCGATCGACTGGAACAGCGCCTTGAAGTTGCCTTCGCCGAAGCCGTCGTCGCCCTTGCGCTGGATGAACTCGAAGAACACCGGGCCCAGGTGGGTCTGCGAGAAGATCTGCAGCAGCAGGCGCGGCTTGCCGCCCTCGGTGCTGCCGTCGAGGAGGATGCCGCGCGACTGCAGTTCCGCGACTGGCTGGCCGTGGCCGGGCAGGCGCTCGGCGAGCATCTCGTAGTAGACGTCGTTGGGTGCGGTCATCAGCTGCACGCCGGCCATCTGCAGCTTGTCGATGACGGGGACGAGGTCGTCGCACAGCAGCGCGATGTGCTGGATGCCCTCGCCGTTGAACTTCATCAGGAACTCCTCGATCTGACCGGAGCCCTTCTTGGATTCCTCGTTCAGCGGGATGCGGATCATGCCGTCCGGCGCCGTCAGCGCCTTGGACGTGAGGCCCGTGTACTCGCCCTGGATGTCGAAGTAGCGGATCTCGCGGAAGTTGAACAGGCGCTCGTAGAAGTCGGCCCAGAACG
>DATCRO010000284.1:0-2167 GCA_036569025.1 Burkholderiaceae bacterium | reverse complement strand
CTAGCGTATCAGTGCGCGGTCATCCAGTCGTCGATGCTTTCCTGGAGCGCGGCCCAGTGGCGTTCGACGGCGGCGTCGTCGCCGATGTCGCAGGCGCGCTCGAGGCCGCCGGCGTCGTCGGCCATCGGATCGCTGTGGATGTAGAACGCGCTGCCCTTGATGTTGTGCGCGATGCGCGCGGCCCGGCCGAAATCGCGCCGCGTGATCGCGTCGGCGAGGTCGGCCAGGAGGCGCGGCGTCTCGGTGCGGAACGCGTCGGCCAGGCGCTCGGACAGCGAGCGCACCGCGGGCGCCGATGGCGGCGGCTTGGCCGCGGCATCGGCCAGCACGGCCTCGGCGGCGTCGACGGACGCGGCGTCGGGCTCGTTGTCGAGGAACAGCGCGTCGAGCGCCGCGGTCGACCCGCCGGCCATCGCCATCGTGTCCAGCAGCGGGCGCAGCTCGCGGCCGCGCGCGCGCAGCGCGGCGACGGTGCGATGCAGCGCCTGCGCGAGCAGGCGTTCGTCGACCGGCTTGGACAGGAAGTCGTCCATGCCCGCGGCCAGGCACAGCTCGCGGTCGTTGCCGGTGGCGTTGGCGGTGAGCGCGATCATGCGGATGGCCGGATCCAGCACCCAGGTCTCGCCGATGCCGCCGGCGCGGATCGCCCGTGCGGCCGCGAGGCCGTCCATGACCGGCATGCGGCCGTCCATGAGGATGACGTCGAAGTTCTCCTCGGCGCAGCGCTGCACCGCCTGCAGGCCGTTCTCGACGAAGCTGACGTCGTGTCCCAGGCCCTGCACGAAGGCCTGCACGATCACGCGGTTGGTGTGGCCGTCCTCCGCGCACAGCACGTTCAGGCGGCAGTCGAACGCGGGCAGGGCCTCCTCGGCCACCGTCTCGACCGGCGAGCCGAGCGCCACCGGCAACTGCACGCGGAACGTGCTGCCCACGCCCACCGCGCTGCGCAAGGTGATCTCGCCGGCCATGCCCTCGACCAGCGCGCGCGTGATCGTCAGGCCCAGGCCGGTGCCGCCGTACTTGCGCGTGGTGGTGACGTCCGCCTGCTCGAAGCTGCTGAACAGGCGCTGCTGCGCCTCGTGCGAGATGCCGATGCCGGTGTCCTCGACCTCGATCTCCAGCAGCAGCCGGCCCGTCTCGGTGGCTCCGCAGGCGACGCGCAGCTCCACGGTGCCGACCTCGGTGAACTTGAGCGCGTTGCCGATCAGGTTGAGCAGGATCTGGCGCAACCGCATCGGGTCGCCGCGCAGCCACCGCGGCACGTTCGGGTCGACATGGCTCAGCAGCGACAGGCCTTCCTCCTGGGCGCGCAGGTCGAGCAGCTCGACCAGCGACTGCACCATCTCGCGCAGGTCGAAGTCGACCGACTCGAAGCCCATCTTGCCGGCCTCGATCTTCGAGAAGTCGAGGATGTCGTTGATGATGGCCAGCAGCGCCTCGGCGTTGCCCAGCGCCAGCGACACGCGCGAGCGGGACTGCGCCGGCATCGCCTCGCGCAGGCCCAGCTGCAGCATGCCGATGATGCCCGACAGCGGCGTGCGCAGCTCGTGGCTCATCGTGGCGAGGAACAGCGACTTCGCGCGCGTGGCCTCCTCGGCCTTGTCGCGCGCCAGGCGCAGCGCCTCTTCCTGGCGCTTGTGCGTGCGCGCGTCGCGCATGAAGGCCGTGGCGGCCCAGCCGCGATCGTTGCGGTAGGCCGTCAGCGACAGCTCCACCGGCAGGCGCCGGCCGGCAGCGTCCAGCGCATCGAACTCGGTGACGGCGCCGGAGAACAGCTCGTCGTTGGCGTCGCACAGCGCGGCGATGCCGTCGGTGGCGGCCACCAGCTTGGGCAACGGCAGGATCTGCGTCACCGGCCGGCCCAGCGCGTCGGCGGCGCTGCGCCCGAACAACCGCTCGGCCGCCGGATTCCAGTACGACAGCGCCCCGCCCTCGTCGAAGCTGATGACGGCGTCGGTGGCGGCCTGGAGCATCAGCTCGACGCGCTCCTGCTGCGCCCGGAAGGCCAGCTCGCCGGCCAGCCGGCGCTGCTGCTGCACGACGACGTTGACGATCAGCGTCAGCGACGACACGCTCAGCAGGAACAGGAACAGCGAGGCGGTGTGCGTGGCCGGATCGGCGTTGGCGGTGCCCGGCGCGGTGAGCTGCAGCGTGATGGTGATCAGGC
>DATCRO010000283.1:0-3518 GCA_036569025.1 Burkholderiaceae bacterium | reverse complement strand
GCGGGCAGCCTGCGCGAGCAGGGCTACTCGGCGCACGAGGTCGACGCCGTGCTGGCGCTCGGCGTGCAGCGCCTGGCCGACATCCCGCGCCGCCTCGAGGCCGTGCGCGCGTTCGCCGCGCTGCCCGAGGCCGCCGCGCTGGCCGCCGCCAACAAGCGCATCGCCAACATCCTCAAGAAGAGCGCCGATCCGGTCGAGGCCAAGGCCGACGCGGCGCTGTTCTCCGAGGACGCCGAGCGCGCGCTGTGGGCCGACGTCGCCACGGTGCGCCGCTCGGCCGAAGTGCTGTTCGAGGCCGGCGACTACACCAGCAGCCTGAAGGCGCTGGCCGCGCTGCGCGCGCCGGTCGACAGGTTCTTCGACGACGTGATGGTCAACGCCGACGACCCGAAGGTGCGCGCCAACCGGCTGGGCCTGCTGGCCACGCTGCACGGCGTGATGAACCGCGTCGCGGACCTCTCGCGCCTGACGACATGACGACCCGGCTCGCTCCGCTCCCCGCCCCCGAGGGGGCCGTGCGGACGTGCGCCAGCCCAGTGGACTGGCGAACGCCTCACGGAAGGCCGGCTCTCTCCGGAGCGGCCGAGCGCTCGCCGGCCGGGGATGCGCAGCTTCGAGTTCACTGCGACTAAAGGCCCCGACATGCCCATGCAAGCCCCCAAGCTCGTGATCACCGGTCGCGACGGCATCCTCAACGTCTTCCGCTCCGACCACGTGAAGGCGCCGGAGGAGTGGCAGCCGATCCCCGGCGCGCTGGAGGCCGTCGCGCGGCTGAACCATGCGGGCTGGCACGTGGTGGTGGCGACCAACCAGTCGGGCATCGGCCGCGGCATGATCGACATGACTTCGGTGAACGCCGTGCACCAGCACATGATGAAGCTGCTGGCGGAGAAGGGCGGGCGCATCGACGCCGTGTTCTTCTGCCCGCATGCGGCCACCGAGCAGTGCGAGTGCCGCAAGCCCGCGCCCGGCCTGATGCACGACATCGGCGAGCGCTACGGCGTGGAGCTCCACACCGTCCCCATGGTCTGCGACACGCTGCGCGACCTCGAGGCCGCCCGGGCCGCCGGCTGCCAGCCGCACCTGGTGCGCAGCGGCCGCGCCGCCGAGGCCGACGACGCCACCATCGCCGCGTGGATGCAGGCCGTGCCGGGCACCGTGGTGCACGACGACCTGTCGGCGTTCGCCGAGCACGTCACCGGCAACTGAAATCCTCGAGAACAACATCAAGGCATGACCAAGGCCCTCTCCGTCGTCCGTTCAATCCTGTTCCTGGCCTACATGACGATCACGGTGATCCCGTGGGGCTTCGTGGTGGTCGTCTGTTCGCCGTTCCTCAGCAGCGACGCCGTCTACTCCTGGTGCATCAACTGGGTGAAGCTGGCGCACAACGGCTCGCGCTGGATCTGCGGCGTGAGCAAGCGCGTGATCGGCATGGAGAACCTGCCGACGGCCGAACAGGCCACCGCGGCGGTGATCCTGGCTTCCAAGCACCAGTCCACCTGGGAGACGTTCGCGCTGCCGGCGGTGATGCCGCACCCGCTGGCCTACGTCTTCAAGAAGGAACTGCTCTACATCCCGTTCTTCGGCTGGGCGATGTCGCGGCTGGACATGATCCACATCGACCGCAGCAAGCGAACCGAGGCCTGGAACAAGGTGGCCGAGCAGGGCAAGCGCCTGAGCAAGCTGGGCAAGTGGGTGATCATGTTCCCGGAGGGAACGCGCACGCCGCGCGGCAGCCAGGGCAACTACAAGGCCGGCGCCACGCGCCTGGCCATCGCGGTGGGCGTGCCGGTGGTGCCGATCGCCGTCGATTCGGCGCGCTGCTGGCCGCGCAAGAGCTTCTGGCTCAAGCCCGGCGTCGTGACCATCTCCATCGGCAAGCCGATCTCGCCGCAGGGCCGCGAGCCCGACGAGATGATGCGCGAGGTCGAAGCGTGGATCGAGGCCGAGATGCGCCGGCTCGACCCCGAGGCCTACGCCGGCACGCCGGCCTGACGCCCGCGCGGGCCGGTCGGCCGGCGCGCGCTCGCACGGGAGGCTCAGTGGCCGCCGCGCGCCTTGGCGGCCAGGTACTCGACGACCTGCGTCGTGCGCTCCTCGCCCTTCGCGTCGGCGGGCGAGGTGGTCCACTTGCCGTCGACGACGATGGTGGGCACCGAGTCGATGCCGAAGGTCTCCATCATCTGGTTGGCCTGCTGCACCTTGGTGCGCACGCTGAACGACGTGAACAGCGACATGAAGCGCTTGGCGTCCAGGCCGTTCCTGGCCATGAACGCGGCGATGGCGTCGGGCTTGTCCAGGCGCTGGCCTTCCTTGTGCACGGCGTCGAAGATCTTCTGCTGCATCGCGTCGACCTGGTCCATGGCCTCGAGCGCGAAGTACATCGGCTGGAAGTTGGCGGCGTTCTGCAGGAAGCGCACCGGATAGCGGTGGAAATGGATGCCGGCCGGCTTCTTGCGCAGCCAGGCCTCGAGCACGGGCTCGAAGTCGTTGCAATGGGGGCAGGCATAGCTGAAGAACTCGACGACGTCGACCTGGCCGGCGGGCGCGGTCATGACGACCGGCATGGCCACGGGCTTGTAGTCCTGGCTGGTGATCGGGCCCTGGGCGTTCGCGAGTCGGGTCAGGCCCAGGCCGAGCGAGGCGGCGGCGAGCGTGGAGAAGTGGCGGCGTTGCAAGCGAATCCTTTCAGGGGGCTGAAGGCGCGGGCGCTCCATCGCGGAAGCGCCGGCGCCAGGAAGGGGGCATTGTGACCACTCTTGGTTCCGGCTGCACGGCGGAGGTTCCCGGCCGCGCGCGTCCTGCCGTCGAGCCGGGGCGGTCAGCCGTCGGCCCGGATCCGCGCAACCAGGGCGTCGACCACCTCCAGCGCCCGGGCGCCGCCGCGCGCCGTCCAGGGCGAGGTGAGGAAGCGGCCCTGCACCATCAGCGTGGGCACGCTGCCGGCGCCGCTGGCATCGAACAGCCGGTCGGCCTGCGCGACCTGCGCGGCGGTGTCGGGGGCGTCGAACAAGCGCATGAACCGGTCGGGATCGACGCCATGGCGCGCCATGAACGCGGCGATGTCGGCCGGCGTGTCCAGGCGCAGGCCGTCCCGATGCACGGCGTCGAAGGTCGCGCGCGCGAGGGTGTCGGCCAGCCCCAGCGCCTCCAGCGCGAACCACATCGGCTGGAAGTTGCGGAAGTTGCGCTGGAACGGCACGGGCGAGCGGCGGAAGCGGACCTGCGGCGGCTTGCGAGCGAGCCAGGCCTGCAGCGGGCGCTCGAAGGCGAAGCAGTGCGGGCAGGCGAAGCTGAAGAACTCGACGACGTCCACCTGCCCCGCGGGGACGTCGACCGGCACCGGCGGGGCGATGGCCGTCCAGTCGCGCGGCCGGGCGATGGCGGGCGCGTCGTCCTGCGCGACGGCCAGGCGGGGCAAGGCGGCGGTGGCGACGCTGGCGGCGAGGGCGGAGAAATGGCGACGCTTCAAGCGGAATCCTGTGCAGGGGGTTGGCGGCGGGGCCGCGCCGCAT
>DATCRO010000282.1:0-3903 GCA_036569025.1 Burkholderiaceae bacterium | reverse complement strand
CCGCCTGCCGGGCGACATCCGCCTGCGCATCGCTGGCCGCGAGCTGTTCGTGCCGCTGGGCAGCGGCGTGGCGTTGTTCCTCGTCGCGAGCGCGATCGCCTGGATCCGGTAGGGGGGTCAGCCGGAGGCGTAACCCGCCGTTCGCCGGCGTTCCGATGTGCCGACGCGGCGGGTCGGGCCTGCGGCCAACCTGTCCATGCCGCTCCGCGAACGATGAGCGGCATCGTCGTCCCGACGCCGTGCGACGTTGCCGCCTCGCGCCCACCAAAGTGTCATCCTGCGACTCCGCTTCGCTGCGCGCGGGATGACGCCGCGTGGAGGGTGGAGACGTCCGAGCAATCCACCGCGACGTTCCGGCATGGAAGGTCTCGCCCCATCGGTTCACACTGGCGACGTCGGCGCCGGACATCCCCGGCGTCACGAACCCAGGAGAAACGACATGCTGGACTGGCTCGCCTATCGCAGGGAACTCACCGGCCGCATCGGCCAATTCGCCAAGCTGTCGCCGGGCACCGTGCAGGGCTACCAGGCGCTGTCCAAGGCCGGGGCGGCCACCGGGCACCTCGACGCCAAGACGCGCGAGCTGATCGCGCTGGCCGTGTCGGTGACCACGCGCTGCGACGGCTGCATCACGGTGCACACCGCCGAGGCGCTCAGGCAGGGCGCGAGCAAGGACGAGATCGCCGAGGCGCTCGGCGTGGCCGTGGCGCTCAACGCCGGCGCCGCGATGGTCTATTCGGCGCGGACGCTGGATGCGGTCGACGCATACGCCGCGGGCGCCGCCACGCCGGCAGCCTGACCCTCCGCGAGAAAGGGATCGCGTTCACCCGAACGTGATCTCGGCCGCCGGCACCGCGTCGATCACGACGTGGAAGCTGCTGATGTTGCGCAGCGTCTCGTTCTCGTGCAGCCGGATCTGCAGGCCCGTGGCGTGCGGCTTGTCATGCGAGGTGTGGGCATCGGCGGCGAGCGTCACCGCGTAGCCGCGCGAGGCGGCGCCGCGGACGCTGGAGTCGACGCAGAACTCGCTCGAATAGCCGCACACGACGACGTGGCGCACGCCGCGCTCGGCCAGGCGCTCGTGCAGCGGCGTGCGCAGGAAGGCATCGGACATCGTCTTGCGCAGGAACAGGTCGGCCGCGTCGGCGACCAGGCCCGGATGCAGCCGCCAGCCCGGCGTGTCGGCCACGAGGTCGCCCGTGGCCGTCTCGTGCTGCACCCAGACGACCGGCACGCGCGCGGCGCGCGCGCGGGACGCGAGGCCGTTGATGCGGGCGACGACCTCCTCGGCCTCGGCCGGCTCGGGGTCGAACAGGATCGCCTGCATGTCGATGACGACGAGGGCGGTGTCGCGGGCGGAAAGCTTCAGGGAGGAAGGGCGGTCTCGGGGAGCCGCATCATCGGCCGTCCGGCGCGCGGTGTAAACGCCGGCGCGGGCACGACACTGCTGCGCGGCGCGGATCAATCGGCGGCGTCCAGGCCGGCCTTGAGCGCGAGGACACGCGCGTACCGGATCTCGGCGGCGATCGCCTCGCCTTTCAGTCCGCGTTCGATGGCGCGCGTCGACGCGGCGCGGGCATCGACGTCCTGCGCGATCTTCAGGGCCGCGGCCAGGCGCGCGCGCTGCGGGTACGGCAGGTCCTCCAGGCCCAGGCGGCCGGTGGCATCGCACTCGCAGGCGGCCAGCATCTGCAGGAAGCGCTCGGGGCGGCGCAGCGCGTCGCAGCGTTCGAGCAGGCGCATGACGGCCGTGGCGTCGAGCTTGCCGCTGCCGTGGACGTTGCTGTGCTCGCGTGCCGTCAGCAGCGCGAGCTCGCCGCAGTCGGTGGGCACCCGCAGGCGCTCGTTGACGCCGCGGATCAGGTCCTCGCCGCGCTGCTCATGGCCGATGTGGCGCGGCAGGATGTCGGCGGGCGTCGTGCCCTTGCCCAGGTCGTGCACCAGGCAGGCGTAGCGCACCGCCAGCGGCTGCGCGGTGGCGGCGCAGCGATCGAGCACCATCAGCGTGTGCACGCCGGTGTCGATCTCCGGATGGTGCTGCGGCGGCTGCGGCACGCCGAACAGCGCGTCGACCTCGGGGAGCAGGCGCGCGAGCGCGCCGACCCCGCGCAGCACCTCGAACATGCGGGCCGGCGCGCGCTCCATCAGGCCGCGCGACAGCTCCTGCCACACGCGCTCGGCCACCAGCGCGTCGACCTCGCCGGCCGCGACCATCTGCTTCATCAAGGCGTCCGTCTCGGGCGCGACTGTGAACTCCGGCCAGCGCGCCGCGAAGCGTGCCAGGCGCAGGATGCGCACCGGGTCCTCGGTGAACGCCTCGGAGACGTGGCGCAGCACCCTGGCCTGCAGGTCGCGCTGGCCGTGGTGCGGGTCGACCAGCGTGCCGTCGGGCTGCTGCGCGATCGCGTTGATCGTGAGGTCGCGCCGGCGCAGGTCGTCCTCCAGCGTGACGTCGGGCGCCGCGTAGACCTCGAAGCCGCGGTAGCCGGGCCCGGTCTTGCGCTCGGTGCGCGCCAGCGCGTATTCCTCGTGCGTCTGCGGGTGCAGGAAGACCGGGAAGTCCTTGCCAACCGGCAGGTAGCCGGCGTCCAGCATGTCCTGCGGGCTCGCGCCGGTGACGACCCAGTCGCGGTCGTTGACCGGCTCGCCGAGCAGGCCGTCGCGCACCGCGCCGCCGACAACGAAGGCCTTCATGGCATGTCCGGCGCCGGCGGCTGCTCGGCGTCGCGCGGGCCGATCTGCGGGCCGAGGCGGGGGCGCAGCTGCGGGCCCTTGTTGCCCAGCAGCGCGGCGTAGATGGCGGCGTTGGTCATCACCTTCTTGACGTAGTCCCGGGTCTCGTAGAACGGCACATTCTCCGTCCAGACCTCGGGTGCGAGCATGAGCCCGCCGCGCCAGCGCCGCGGGCGCGCGGGGCCGGCGTTGTAGGCGGCCGCGGCCATCGGATCGGAGCCGCCGAAGCTCTCCAGCACCATCTTGAGGTAGAAGCTGCCGATGCGCAGGTTGGTGGTGGCGTCGGTGATGAGGTCGGGCCGGTACGGGATGTTGGCCTTCCTGGCGGCCCACTTGGCGGTGGCCGGCATCAGCTGCATCAGGCCGTTGGCGCCGACGGCCGAGCGCATGTTGCCCATGAAGCGCGTCTCCTGGCGGATCAGGCCGAACACGAAGGCCGGGTCGAGTCCCGCGTTGGTGGCGGCCTCGACGATGTCGCGCCGGAACGGCATCGGGTAGCGCTGCGCGACGTCGATCTCGACCTTGGTCCGCTCGCTGGTGTTGATGCACAGCTGCCAGTCGCTCATGTCGCAGGCCCACTGCGCGGCGGCGAGCATGTCGCGGTCGTTCATGCCGCGCAGCGTGTAGTTCCACTCGCGGCGCCCCTCGTCGCGCAGTTCGAGCGCCGTGAGCGCCAGGCCGCGCTGCAGGCCCGGGTTGGCGCGCGCCAGCCCGCGCTCCAGCGGCGTGACCGGGATGGGCTTGGGCGGCAACGCGAACGGCACGCCGAGATCCTCCGAGGCGAGCAGGCCGTAGAAGCTCACGCTGGACGACAGCGCCTTGAGCTGCGCGCGCGCGGCGGCCACGGTGGCGTCGCTCTCGGCGGCCGGCATGCCGATCGCCAGCGCGAGCTCCGCCTGCGCGCGCCAGTAGACCCAGTTGTCCATCGCGCGCTCGCGTTCGCTCATCGCGTCGATCGCGCGCTCGACATCCTTCCAGCGCTTGTCGCCCTCGCCCGCGCGCAGCGCGGCGCGCGCGTGCCACGCGAGCACGTCGTCGCTCCAGTCGGGCGGGCCAAGCCTGGCGCCCTTGCGCGCCGGCTTGCGCGCCGCCCAGGCGCGGTCGGCCCAGTCGACGGCCTCGGGCATCAGCGACTGCGCGCCATGCCGGGCGATGACGGCCCACGCCCAG
>DATCRO010000281.1:0-8120 GCA_036569025.1 Burkholderiaceae bacterium | reverse complement strand
CCGAGCCCGGCTTGATCGAGCTGTTGGCCAGGAGCGGCTTGATGATCGACCAGTTCGCGCTGTTGTCGCCCGAGGGCGGCGCGCCCACGCCGAAGTTGTTGTCGGCGTAGCTCCAGTCCAGCTTGTTGAACCAGTCGCCCGAGTCGTAGCTGTTCTTGTCCAGCGACTTGCTGCGCAGCGTGTCCACGCCCGCGTGGAAGTACGACACGCCCTGGCTGAACGACACGATGGCCGCCCCCAGCATCTGCACGCGGGCGCGGTCGTCCTGTGTCGTCGTGGCCGGCAGCTTGTAGGCGTTGTTGTCGAACAGGGTCTGGTTGTCGTGGTTCTCGACGTAGCTGACCGCCTCCGACGGCTGCGCCGCGTAGCCCAGCGGCGTGCCGCCGTCGTTGATCTGCTCCAGCGGCAGGCTCGCGTCCCAGCTGGTGTTCATGACGTAACCCTTGACGGAGCCGGCCAGGCCCGCCTTGATGACGTCGCTGCTCCACATCAGGTCGCCGGCGCTGGCGCTGCCCTGGCCGTTCGGGTCGTAGAACTGGCCGTTGATCCAGCCCTGGTTGGCGACCATCGCGTTGCCGCTGTCGAAGCCGCTGCCGCCGCGCACGGCGTCGCGCAGGTACGGGTTGAACGTGCCGATGTTCGTGCCGTTGAGGCTGAACATGCTGGACTGCACGAAGCGCGCGCCGTTGGCCGGCGTGCCGAAGTTCCAGCCTTCGCCGATCATCTCCACGTGCCGCCCGGCGGCCGCATCCACCTTGGCCTGCAGCGCCACGAGGACGTCGCGCGGGATGAAGCTCATGATGTCGAAGCGGAACGAGCTGACGTGGTAGTCGCGCGCCCACTGGATCACCGAGTCCTGCACCAGCTTGCCCATCATGTGGTTCTCGGGCGCGGTGTCGGCGCAGCACGAATCGGTCAGCTGCCGGCCGTTCGCGCCCAGGCGGTAGTAGTAGCCCGGCACGATCTCGTCGAGTACCGAATGGTCGTTCTCGCCCGCCGCGGTGGTGTGGTTGAACACGACGTCCATGCCCACGCGCAGGCCCGCGGCGTTGAGCGCCTGGACCATCGCGCGGAACTCCTTGACGCGCGTGACGCCGTCGTCCACCGAGGTGGCGTAGCTGCCTTCGGGCGCGTTGAAGTGGTACGGGTCGTAGCCCCAGTTGAAGCAGTCGGTCGATTGCGTCGCAGCGACGGCCGCCTGCTGGGCCTGGCTGTCCGCCGCGCCGCTCGGGCTGGGCGTGACGCAGCCGGTCTCCGGCACGGTGGAGAAGTCGAACATGGGCATCAGGTGCACGTCGGTCAGGCCGGCGGCGGCCAGCGCGGCCAGATGCTTCATGCCGTTGGAGCCGGTGTCGGTGAACGCCAGGTACTTGCCGCGGTGTCCGGCCGGCACGCTCGCGTCGTTGGCCGAGAAGTCGCGCACGTGCAGCTCGTAGATCGACTGGTCGACCTCGGTGGACACCGTCGCCGGCGGGGCGCTCGCGGTCCAGCCGGCGGGCTGCGTGCTTGCGTCGTCGAGGTTGACGACCTCGCTGCGCGCGCTGTCGGCGGCCAGCGTCAGCGAGTAGGGATCGGTGACGAGGTTGCGCACGAGCCCGACGCCGCGCACGAACACCTTGACGCCGAAGCGGTAGTAGCTTCCGCTGGTGTCGGAGGCGACCGTGGTGCTCCAGATGCCGGTCGCCGGGTCGAACACCATGGCGTCCGCGTTCGTCGCGCCGCCCGTGGCCGACGCGTAGCGGTACAGCATGACGCTCTGCGCCGTCGGCGCCCACAGCTTGTACGTGGTGGCGCCGCCGGCCACGACCGGGCCCAGCGTGGCGCTCGTGGCGCCGGCGTACAGGTCGTCCATCGCGCCGGCGATCTGCGCGGTGGTCGCGTTCTGCACGTTGCCGCCGGCATCCTCCTGAACGAGGACGACCTGCGCCGTGTGCATGGTGGCCAGGCGCGCGACATCGGCGTCGCGCACCGTGTACACGCTGCCCGCGCCGACCCACTTGAAGCGCGTGGCGACGTCGGACGGGATGGTGCCGGTGTAGTCGTCCAGCGTGATCGAGCCGTCGGCGCCGCTGATGGGCACGCCCAGTCCGGCGACGATCTGGCCGGTGGCCGACCAGTACAGCTTGACCTTGCTTCCGCTGGCGACCGCCGGCCACTGCAGCAGCTTGCCCGTCAGCCACACGGCGCGCTGGTCGGTCGTGGAGACCGAGCGCGTGTCGGGCGCGCTGGCGTAGACGGTGGGGTCGCCCTGCACCAGCCACACCTGCCCGACGCGCCCGGCGATGGCCAGGTTCGCGTAGCTGACGACGATGTTGTCGCTGCGGCCATCCTTGTCGCCGGTGTTGGGCGGCATGCCGTGGATGATGAACTGCAGCGACGTCGCGCCGGCGTTGCTCGTCGGGTTCAGCACCGGGATGTCGAAGGTGGCCTCGGACGCGCCGAGCGCGTAGTTGGGCATCGCGCTGAACGGCGTCGGGTTGTTCCAGTCGCCGTAGGCGATGGTGCCCATGCGGGACGTGTCCAGCCCGCTGCCGCCCCACAGGTGCAGGCCCCACAGCGAGTAGTCGTTGGCGTAGCGCAGGTAGTGCACGCGCACGGTGTCGATGTCGGGCGTGGCGGCGCCGGACGGATTGCTGGTGTACGTCGTCAGGTCGCCCTCGACGCGCCAGATCTCGTTGGCGCCGGGCTGCAGCGTGTAGGACTGGTCGGCGCCGCCGTCATCCTTGGTGTCGCCCACGTGCAGGATGTAGCCGACCGTGCCGGTGGTCTGGGCCAGCTGCACGTTGAAGTACACGCCGAAGGCGTCGCTGCCGTCCGGGGCGAAGCCCTCGTTCCAGACCGGCGAGTTCGCGGCGCCCCAGGTGTGGATCAGCGCGCCGGTGTAGTCGCCGCTCGTGCGGTGCCAGTGGATCCGCAGCGTCGTCGCCGTGCCGCCGGTCGGGGACGAGGCGGACTGGGACGGCACCGCGTTCAGCACGAGGCGCAGGGTGGTGGAATTGCCGTCCGCCAGGTTGGGATCGACGACGGGGGGAGTCACCGGCGGCGGCCGGCTGTCGCTGCCTCCGCCACCGCAGGCCGCGAGCGCGAGCGCCGCGACGGTGCCGGCCAGGACGTGACGCAGCGCGCGCCATGTTGTCATCCAACTTGTCTTCATCGTGTCTCCGTTGTGGTGCCGGGGCGCGCTGCTCCAGGAACGCTGCTCGGCTTGGCGACATCGTAAGGAAGTCAAACTACATCGACAAATGGTGATTTCACTGAACCGTTACCGTAACTACATCGATGTTGTAGTCAACCCAGGCTTCGCGCCGGACCTGCCGGGCCAGGCGAAGGGCAGGCACGGTGCGCTTGCGACCGCGGCCATCGGCGGCGTCGCGATGAACCTCGACTAGCACTGGCGGGGCTGCCGCTGCCGATCGGGCTGACGATCGGACACGCCGTGCTGGCGGTTGCCGGGTACGTCCTGCTGCTGCGCGCGATCTTCCGCGGCCGATCAGTCGCCGAGCGCCGCGTCGGCCTCGTGCGCGCTGCCCTCGAGCATGCGCGCGAAGCCGGGCTGGCGTTCGCGCAGCTGCGCGAGCGGGCCGATGTCGACCAGGCGTCCGGCCTCCATCAACCCGACGCGGTCGAAATGCGGCAGCAGGCTCATGCGGTGCACCGATGCCACGATGCAGGCCGACGGAAAGGTTTCGTCGAGGTTGCGGTGGATGCGGGCCTCGGTGATCGGATCGAGCGCACCGGTGGGCTCGTCCAGGAAGACGATCGAGCTGCCCGCCGCCGCGAGCGCGCCGCGTGCCAGGCACAGCCGCTGGCGCTGCCCGCCGGACAGGTTGCTGCCGCGCTCGGCCACGGCGAAGTCGAGTCCGCCGGCCAGGCCGCCCATCACCTCGTCGAAGGCGCTGCCGTGCATCGCGGCGGCGAGCGCGGGTTCGGGCAGGGCGGTGCCGAAGTCCAGGTTCTCGCGCACCGTGCCCTCGAACACGTCGGCCTCCTGCGGGATCAGCGTCGCGAGGGCGGCCAGGCTGTGCACGCCCGGCTGGACGCGGCCATCGACCTCGACGACGACGCCCGGCGCCGCGTACAGGCCGGCGAGCACGCGCATCAGGGTGCTCTTGCCGGCCCCGCTGCCGCCCACCAGCGCGATGCGTTCGCCGCGCTGCAGCGCGAGCTCGTCCAGGCCCAGCGGCGGTGAGTCGGGCGCGGCGGCCGCGTGGCGGTACGCGATGTCGCGCACCACGATGCGCCGCCACTCGGCGGGCAGCGCGCCGACCGGCTCGGCCAAGGGCGCGTCGAAGATCGGGCGGGCGCTGGCGTAGTCCGCGCGCGTCCGCGACAGGCCCTGCAGGCGGCCGGTCATGTCGGTGGCGACCGCCGCGGTTCGGCTGGCGTACTGCTGCACCATGAAGACCGCGCCGATGGCGATCGCCCCCGAACCGTCGCGGCTCAGCAACCAGACATAGGCGACCACCAGCGCCCAGGTCGTCAGCGTGCTGACCAGGTCGACCATGCACCACTTGGCCTCGTTGACCACGATGTTGCGACCCAGCGGCACGAACACGCGCGCGAGCCGGCCCTGCAGCAGGCGCCGCGACGCGTCCTGCAGCCGCAGGCTCAGCACGGTGCCGATGTGGCCGAGGAAGTCGGCCATGCCCGAGCCGTAGCGGCGCTCGGCCTCCATCTCCTGCATCGACAGCCGCATCAGGGTGCGGTCGATGCGCATGCTGACGAGCGCCAGCGCGCCGAACGCCAGGAAGGCCGCGGCGCCGATGACGGGCGCCAGCGCCACGAGCGCGACGAGCGGCCCGACGAGTCCGACCAGGCTCTGCAGGTAGATGAACTGGTTGGCCGAGAACTCGTAGAGCGCCTGCGTGGCCTGGCGCACGCGCTGCTGCATGTCATTGGAGTGGTGGCGGTCGTGCCAGGCGAGCGGAGCGGCCGTCAGCCGCGTGTAGAGCTCGTCGGACAGCGTCTCGCGCACGCGCATGCCCACGCGGCGCTCGAGCACGCGCCCGGGCCCGTGCAGCATCCACGAGACGACGGACGCGGCCATCACGCCGACCACCCATTCGAGCGCGCGCACCAGGCTGCCCGGGCCGCCTTTCTGCAGCGCGTCGATCGCCTGCGCCGCGAACCAGGGAACTGCCAGACGCACGGCTTGCGACCCCATCAGCAGCAGCATCGAGCCGACCATCGCCGCACGGGCGCCGGCGGCATGGCGCCAGATGCCGCGGTACAGACCGGCGTCGATCGGGTTGGGCGAGGGCGGGGCAGTGGCAGGCACGACGGCGGCGGTGGCGTTGCGATGCCGGACACGATACGGCAAACGCAAACGCAAACGGAAACGGCCGGCGAGGCCGGCCGCTGTCGCGTGATGCCCGGGCCGAGCGGCCCGGTCGCTCAACGCTGGTTCGAGCGATTGGTGTGGTCGCTGCCTTGCTGCAGGTTGCGGCTCTGTGCCTGGCCCTGGTCGGACTTCAGGTTGCTGCCCTGCTGGTCGCGTCCGCCGCCCGACTGGCTCTGCTGGTTGGAACCGCCGCTGGGCGTCAGCTTGCCGTGGCCGCCTTGCTGCTGCTGGCTGCCGGACTGGCTCTGCTGGCGGCTCTGCGAGCTGTCGCGATCCTGCTGCGACGGTTGCTGGCCTTGCTGGTTCTGGTTCTTTTGCACGTGTTGCTCCTTGGTTGGGTTGCCCCGCCGTTCTCCGGTGGAGACGGCCTTCGAGGAAGTTCGGAGGTCGTCCCTGGAGCGCGGCAAGGTGCATTCCCAATTCGTGAAGCCCGTTCACGTTCGCATCGGGAGAACCGCTCAGTTGGTGTAATTCTCCACCGTGCCGATGTCGCGCGGCGCCGCGCTCTCGGGATCGGCGCCGAACTCGCGCTTGGCGCGGCGCTGGCGCAGCAGGTCCCAGCACTGATCGAGCTGTTCCGCGACGCTCTTGAGGCGCTCCGCGTTGGCCTCGGGCGCGGCCGGGTTCTCGCGCAGGCGATGCTCTTCGTCGACGAGGGCCGTGATGCGATCGAGAATGGTCTTGTCTTCCATTTGGCGTGGCTCCTGAGCGGGAAACGTGGGTCGGGCGGCGCAGGCAATCGGCGCGCCTCCAGCGCAGGCAGCATAGGCCAGCGGCATGCTGCTGCCGCCAGCAGGGTCAAGCCGCGCCGCCTGGCGATTCCATGACGACGCACCTAGGGTTTTCGTCAGGCGGCGCCGCGCGTTTTGGACTTCCGGGCCAGTGGACAGCGCTTCGACGCCCACGCATACTGCGCGTTTGGTGTTCCGGCACCAAACGCAAGAAGAGTCTTCGCAGACGCCCGCGCGACGCGGTCGCTAGCGAAGGCCGCCAGTCGCGCGCTTGGGCACGAGGGATCTTCCATGGTGGCAGCTGTGCAGCGGATCGAGCGTCTCGATCGGCTCGAACGCATCATCCAGACGCAATCTCTGCTGGTCCAGGCCGACCTCGCCCTGAACCCGTTCATGCAGCTCGTCGTCGACAAGCTGCGCGAGCTCACGCAGTCGCACGGCGCGTCAGTCGACTTCGTCGAAGGCCGCCACACCGTCGTGCGGCGCGCCAGCGGCGCCATCGCCGGCCACCTCGGACTGCGCGTCTCGCTCGACGCCAGCCTGTCGGGCGTGTGCGTGCGCACGGGCGCGGTGCAGGTCTGCGAGGACTCCGAGACCGACCCGCACGTCGACCGCGCCGCCTGCCGCCTGCTGGGCGTGCGCTCGATGATCTGCGCGCCGCTGCGCCAGGGCGGCGCCGTCGCCGGGGTGCTCAAGGTCTTCTCCGACCACCCGCGTGCTTTCGACGACGGCGACGTGCAGATGCTGCAGCTGATGGCCAGCGCCATCGTCGCGGCGCTCGCCAAGAAGACGGCGCAGGACGCCCGGAGCGAGGCCGAGGCGCGCCTGCGCACCAGCGAGGAGCGCATGCGCGCGCTGCTGGAGCATGCGCACGACGCGGTCATCTCCATCGACGAGCACGGCCGCGTCTCGCAGTGGAACCGGGCCGCCGAACGGCTGTTCGGCTGGTCGCCCATCGAGACGATCGGCCAGCCGGTCGCCGGCCTGGTCGTCCCGCCGCAGATGCGCGGCGAGATCGCCAGCGTCATCGCGCGCTACGCCAGCGCCGAACGGCTGGAGGACGCCCATCAGCGCGTCACGCTGCCGGCCATCGATCGCGCGGGGCAGCAGCTGTCCGTGGAGGTGAGCCTGACGGCCACGCGCGTGGCCGGCCGCTGGGAGCTGACCGCGTTCGCGCACGACGTCTCCGAGAAGCGCCAGCTCGAGGCGCGGCTGCGCGCCATGGCGCTGAGCGACGGCCTCACCGGCCTCGCGAACCGGCGCGGCTTCATGGAGGCGCTCGAGAAGGCCGTCTCGCGTCATGCGCGCGGGGGACCGCCCCTGGCGCTGCTGTTCCTCGACCTGGACGGCTTCAAGCAGATCAACGACGAGCAGGGCCACCACGTCGGCGACCTCGCGCTGCAGACCTTCGCGCGCCGCGTCGAGGCCTGCGTGCGCAAGGGCGACACCGTGGCGCGCCTGGGCGGCGACGAGTTCACCGTGCTCGCCGAGGGCATCGGCTCGCTGGAACAGGCGCGCGCGATCGCCGACAAGATCATCGAGGCGATGAAGCCGCCGCTGGACACGCACAAGGCGGTGCGCCTGCGCGCCAGCATCGGCATCAGCCTGTACAAGCCGCCGGCCGACGCGTCGCGCTTCCTGCGCGAGGCCGACCACGCGATGTACCACGCCAAGCACCACCACGACGAGGTCGAGGGCGTGTCCGCGTTCATGTCCGACGAGGAATTCCTCGACTGAGTCCACAATCGGGCGACGCCATTCGCGAAAGGCCCGCCGTGTCCGACTCGCCATCCCATCCGCACGACGCACGCTGGAAGCACGACGGCGTGCGCGTCGTGCCCGCCGACAAGCTCGACCCGAACACCGCCCAGACCCCCGGCATGGATCGCCAGGCCGCGATCACGTTCGCGCGCACCGGCGCGCAGAAGCTGTGGGCGGGCACCGTGCACATCCACCCGAACGCCAGGACGGGCGCGCACCACCACGGGCCGTTGGAGAGCGTGATCTACGTCGTCAAGGGCCGGGCGCGCATGCGCTGGGGCGAGCGG
>DATCRO010000280.1:0-8823 GCA_036569025.1 Burkholderiaceae bacterium | reverse complement strand
CAATCGAGCGTCGAGAACCAGACGGCCGCCCGCAGCCGCATCATGGACGCCGACTTCGCGACGGAAACGGCCAACATGAGCCGCGCCAACGTCCTGCAGCAGGCCGGCACCGCGATGATCGCCCAGGCCAACCAGCAGCCGTCCCAAGTGCTGTCGCTGCTGCGCTGACCCGCCCGGCAGCAGGCGGGACCAGCCCCGCCCGCCCCTCGAAAACAAGCCCCGCCAGGCGCAAGCCGGCGGGGCTTTCTTCATTCCGGGCGCCGGTTACAACTCGGGTGATCCCGGGCCCCCCGGACAGGAATTGGGGGAACTTGAGGCCTCATATCGGTGGTTTGCCCGGACTCAAGTATTCGCACAATCCAATCCAACGTCTCCTTCCTCCCACGGGAAGTCGGGGACGCGGTCCGGAAGCACCGGCGATGAAGCGAGAAGCGAAGTCGGGGTGACCAAGTACCGGGCTTGGAGGTGCGCGGCTCGCAAGGCCAGCCTGACAGCCACGCATCGAACTGAGTTCCGGCACTTTCGCCGGTTGTGCCTGAGTCCTGGAGTATTCACATGCCATTGACGATCAATACCAACATTGCTTCGCTGAATGCGCAGCGCAACCTCAACATGTCGCAGGGCTCGCTCGCGACGTCCATGCAGCGCCTGTCTTCCGGCCTGCGCGTGAACTCCGCCAAGGACGACGCCGCCGGCCTGGCGATCGCCGAGCGCATGAATGCCCAGTCGCGCGGCATGAACGTGGCGATCCGCAACGCCAACGACGGCATCTCGATGTCGCAGACCGCCGAAGGCGCGCTCTCGCAGGTCAGCAACTCGCTGCAGCGCATGCGCGAGCTGGCGGTGCAGGCCCGCAACGCCACCAACAGCTCGTCCGACAAGGACTCGCTGAACAAGGAATTCAGCCAGCTGCAGCAGGAAATCAGCCGCGTCCTCGCCGGCACGACCTTCAACGGCAAGCACATCCTCGGCGCCGACGCGACCGCGCTGACGTTCCAGATCGGCGCCAACACCACCGCCGACGACACGATCACCATCGCGACGACCGACATGTCGATGGACACGACGATCACCGCGGTCACGAACACCACGACCGCCCTGATCGACGCCTCGGCCACGCTGGGCGCCATCGGCACCGTGATCGACAACATCGACAAGGCGCTGGACTCGGTCAACGACACGCGCGCCACCTACGGCGCCACGCAGAGCCGCTTCGACGCGATCATCACCAACCTGCAGGTCGGCGTCGAGAACCAGTCGGCCGCCCGCAGCCGGATCATGGACGCCGACTTCGCGTCGGAAACCGCCAACATGAGCCGCGCCCAGGTGCTGCAGCAGGCCGGCACCGCGATGGTCGCCCAGGCCAACCAGCTGCCCCAGCAGGTGCTCAAGCTGCTGCAGGGCTGATCCTTCCCGCGCCCCCCGAAGGCGCGCCCCGCAAGCCCCGGCGACCCTGTCCCGAGGTTTGCGCGGCGCGCCTTTCCATTGGGGCGGCGCCGTCGATCGGTCGAATTGACGGGGGTTTCCGGACGTGCAATCGCGTTCGGGCGCGGCCTCGTCCCTCAAGTTTGCCGGCGGGCCGCCGATAGTCCGCCTAGGAACCGCCAAGGACTTGCATGACGACCACCACCAACCTGAGCTCGACGACCGGCTCCATCAGCTCCGCGGGCATCGGCAGCGGACTGGATGTCAAGAGCATCATCACGTCGCTGATGGCGGTGGAGTCGCAGCCGCTCACGCTGCTGCAGCAGAAGGCCGCCTCGGTGCAGACCGAGATCTCGGCGGTGGGCCAGATCCAGAGCCTGACCTCCACGCTCAGCGACAAGGCGCATGCGCTGTCGTCGTCGACGCTGTGGACGCAGACGACGTCCACCTCCGCCGACACGACCGCCGTGACGGCCGACACCGCCAACGGCACCGCCGCGCCGGGCGACTACTCGGTCAGCGTGCAGCAGCTGGCGCAGGGCCAGACGGTCACGTCCCCGGCCGCCGCGGGCTCGACGCTGAATGCCGGCACGATCTCGATCCAGCTGGGCACCTACAAGTCCGACGGCGCCACGCCGCCCACGGTCACCTTCGAGGCGGCCAGCTCCCCCAAGGTCGACATCCCGATCGGGGCCAGCCAGACCTCGCTGTCGGCCATCCGCGACCAGATCAACTCGTACAACGCCGGCGTGCAGGCGTCGATCATCACCGACGCGAACGGCTCGCGCCTGTCGCTGCGCTCGACCAGCACCGGTGCGGCCAACGCATTCCAGGTCACCACCACCGAGACGACCGACGACGGCGTCGCGGGCACGGGCCTGTCGGCGCTGAACTTCGACGCCAGCACCGCCGCGACGAACTCGCAGATGGTGCTGAACCAGTCGGCGGTGAATGCCAAGGCCACGGTCAACGGCATCGACATCGAGTCGGCGTCCAACAAGCTGAGCAACATCTCCGACGGCCTGAGCCTGACCCTGCTGCGCAAGACCACGGACCCGGTGGACGTCACGGTGGCGGCCGACACGGGCTCCATGCAGAAGGCCATCACCGACTTCGTGTCGGCGTATTCGGCGCTGCAGTCCTACATCTCGCTGCAGACCAAGTACGACGCCAGCACCGCGGTGGCCCAGGGCACGTCGCGGCAGGACGGCCCGCTGCAGGGCGACCCGTCCATCGTCGGCTTCCAGAACCAGCTGCGCGGCATCATCAACACGACATCGACGACCTCGTCGATGTTCGCGCGCCTGTCCGACATCGGCATCGCGGTGCAGACGGACGGCACGCTGGCCGTGTCGAGCCCGAACAAGATGACCTCCGCGCTGGCGCACCCGGACGAGCTGGCCAAGCTGTTCTCGACCTGGGGCACGACCAACGAGAACACCGGCATCGCCCAGCGCTTCGCGGCGCTCGCCGACAAGGCCAACGCCACCGACGGCTCGCTGTTCTCGCGCACCGCCGGCCTCAAGGGCGAGCTCTCGCGCAACCAGCAGCAGCAGGACGACATGCAGACGCACCTGGACGCGACGCAGGAACGCCTGACCGCGCAGTACCAGGCGCTCGACACGACGATGTCCAAGATGAACGCGCTCTCCAGCTACGTGACGCAGCAGATCGCGGTGATGAACAAGAGCTGACGCGCCCCGGCTTCGGGCGCCCGCGGCCGCCGTAGGGAGGCCTTGAAAAGTTCCGCTGAATCCCTGCTTGCGCGAACTTGACGGCTCAAACCGGACAGTTCCGCTTCAAGACCCGCGCCGACACTTCCGATAACAGGTCAAGACGAACACTTCACGGATACGGATCCCGAACTCACCATGTTCTCCGCCGCCACCCCTTCCGCATTCGGCCGCTCCTACGGCTTTGCCAACGCGTACGCCCGCGTCGGCGTCGAGACCAGCGTCAACGCCGCGTCGGCCCACAAGCTGATCGAGCTGCTGTTCAACGGCTTCATGGACTCCATCGTGTCGGCGCGCGGCGCCATGCGCGCGGGCCAGATCGAGGCCAAGGGCAAGGCCATCGGCCGCGCCGCCCGCATCGTCGAGGAAGGCCTGAAGGCCGGCCTGAACATGGAAGGCGGCGGCCGCCTGGCGGCGGACCTGAGCTCGCTGTACCAATACGTCGGCCTGCGCCTGCTGCAGGCCAACCTGAGGAACGACGAGGACGCGCTGGACGAGTGCGCACGCCTCCTGGGCCCCCTGCGGGACGCCTGGGTCGCCATCGGACCTCAAGTGGAAGCGGGCAACCTGTGAACATCTCGAGCACATTCACCCAGAAGAAGATCATGAGTACCAAGCTGCTCAACTACTACGAGGCCATCGAGAAGGCCAGCGCCGAGATGCTCGCAGCAGCTCGCGCCGGCAACTGGGACGAGGTGGTCAAGCTCGAAGGCGCCTGTGCCGTCCTGATCGCGCAGCTCAAGAACGCCGCGCAATCGACGCAGCTGATGCAGACCGAGGCCAAGGAGAAGTCGCGCATCATGCAGCGCATCCTCCTGAACGACGCCGAGATCCGCCACCTGGCCGAGCCCTGGCTGGAAGACCTCGACCAGATGATGGGTGGCGGCAGCCGACCTGCATTCCTTCATTGAGCCCCCACGCTCCGCTGGCCGCTGCCCCCCGATGGGGAACCCGGATCGGCGCGGGGCGTGACCCTCGCTTCCCGAGGGCTGGTACCGATCAGTCGCTTCGCGAGCACCCCAACGAACCCACCAACGCCATGTTCGAAGACACCCGCCCCGCCTCGCTCGACGCGCTGGGATCCGGCGACGGCCTCGCCGAGTTCCGCGTCAGCGCGCCCGGTGAGATCCGTGCGCTGCTCAAGCAGCTGATGGACGAGGTGGTGCCGCTGAACCTGAGCGCCTCCGACGGCAGCGCCTACACGACCACGCTGTGGACGATCGACGCGGCCAACGCCCGGGTCTCGTTCACGGCCGACCTGCAGCAGCCCGCGGTGCACGACATCGTCGAGGCCGACGAGTGCGTCGCCGTCGCCTACCTGGACCGCATCAAGGTGCAGTTCGACGTCGGCGACCTGGTGCTGGTGCAGGGCCCCAAGGCCAGCGTGCTGCAGGCCCGCCTGCCGCGCGAGCTGTTCCGCTTCCAGCGGCGCAACACCTTCCGGGTGCGCACCATCGAGCGCACCTTGCCCACGGCGCAGTTCCGCCATCCGGGCATCCCCGACATGAGCGTGGCGCTGCGCGTGCTCGATGTCAGCATCGGCGGCTGCGCGTTGCTGCAGCCGTCCAACGTCCCCGGCCTGCAGCCCGGGGCGGTGATCAAGGGGGTGCGGCTGTCGCTGGACGCCGACACGCAGATCGATGCCGGACTCATGCTGCACCACGTCACCTCCACCGGCGCCGAGAACGGCTCCGTGCGGCTCGGGTGCGAGATCGTCGGCATGAGCCCGACGGCGCAGCGTGCATTGCAGGTCTACATCGACCAGACGCAGAAGCGCCGGCGGCTGATGCCCAACGAGTAGCGCGCGGCGCTGCTTCCTGTCGGACATCCTCGATGCGTGGTCTGCGCTATTTCGGCGGCTCGCTCAAGATCCGGCTCGCGCTCGCGGGCCTGGTGCTCATCGCGGCGAGCGTCGCGCTCACCGTCGTCCTCGTGCTGCGCGCCATGGAGCAGCGCAGCCAGCGTTCGGCCCTCGATTCGGAGGTCGCCAACGCCGAGCGCATCGGCCTGGTGCTGTCGACCAAGATCGTGTCGTTGCAGAACTCGCTGCGCGCGGCGACGTCGCAGCTGCCCGTCGCGCAGCTGGCCGACCCCGACGCCGTCAGGCACTGGCTCGACGGGCAGCGCGTGCTGTCCAGCCTGTTCGACGGCGTTTTCCTCGCCGACGGCCGCCTGCACGTGATCGGCTTCGCCGAGAACGGCGCCGTGCGCAGCACCGACATCGACGCGTCCGACCGCGACTACCTGCGCCGCACGGTGCGCGAGCGCCGCAGCATCGTGTCGCGCGTGGGCGTCAGCCGCACCAGCGGCACGCCGATGGTGGCGATCACGATGCCGGTGTTCGACGCCGACGGCCACCTGGCCGCGGTGCTGATCGGCGGCATGAAGCTGTCGTCCAATGCGCTGCTCAACGACCTGACGCGGCCGGCGATGGACGACCACAACCCGTTGGCGACGATCATCGCCGACGCCGAGGCCAACGTCGTCTCCAGCGCCGACCCGTCCCGCGTGATGACCAAGGTCGTCGCGGATCCGCACTTCGCGGGCGTCGTGGCGCAGTGGCGGGCCGAGGGCGCGCCGATCGAGCCGCAGGGTTCGGCGCGGCACCTGGGCGACGACATCGTGGCCGTGGCGGGCGTTCCCGCGGCCGACTGGGTGGTGTTCCGCAGCGCGCCCGCCGAGGTGCTGCTGGGCGGTCCGACCGCGGGACGCCGCCAGGCGATCTGGATCGGCTCGGCCGTCGCCGTGGCCGGCGGGCTGATCATCCTGCTGGTGATGCTGGCGCTGTTGCGCCCGCTGCGCCAGCTCGAGAAGCGCGCGCTGCGCCTGATCAGCGAGGGCTTCTCCGCGCAGGAGCCCTGGCCGCGCGCCGGCGGCGAACTGGGCGAGCTGACGCGCGTGTTCCAGTACGTGCTGCGCCAGAAGGCCGAGTGGCGTCACGCGAGCGACGAGCTGCTGGGCAAGATGCGCGCGGTGATGTCCACGGCGCCGGTGGGCATCGCCTTCACGCGCATGGGCCGCTTCGAGCTGGTGAGCGACGAGTTCGCGCGCCTGTTCGGCTACGACAGCGCGCGCGTGCACGGCATGCAGACCCACGTGATCTGCCCGTCCGACGAGGCGCATCGCGAGTTCATCCGCATGGCCGCCGAGACCTTCGCCGCCGGCGGCACCTGCGACGCCGAGCGCGAGCTCGTGCGCGCGGACTCCAGCCGCTTCTGGGCGCGGCTGCAGGGCGCGCCCGTGCGCGTGGGCGACGCCAGCGCCGGCACGATCTGGATCTTCACCGACATCACCGAGAGCCGCCGCCATCGCGAGCAGCTGTCGTGGTCGGCCTCGCATGACGAGCTCACGCGCCTGGCCAACCGCCGCGAGTTCGAGCTGCGCCTGGCCGGGGAGATCGGCGAGCGCGCCGGCGCCGAGCCGTCGGCCGCGCTGTTCATCGACCTGGACCGCTTCAAGGCCGTCAACGACGGCAGCGGCCACGCCGCCGGGGACGTGCTGCTCAAGGACATCGCCGCCATCCTGCTCACGCGCGCCCGCGCGCACGACACCGTCGCGCGCATCGGCGGCGACGAGTTCGCCGTGCTGCTGCGCGGCTGCGACGCGCGCGCGGCCGAGCGCATCGCCGCGGGCATCTGCATGCGCGTGGCCGAGCACACGCTCGTCTGGAGCAGCGGCGGCCGGTCGCAGCTGCTGTCCGTGGGCGCGAGCATCGGCATCGTCGCCATCGACGCCACCTTCGACTCGGTCAAGCAGGTGCTGGAGGCCGCCGACGAGGCGTGCTACGAGGCCAAGCGGGCAGGGCGGGGCACGGTGCGCATGTACCGGCGTGCGGCCGGGGCGGCGACGCTGGCGGCCGGCTGACGCTCGCGCATCGACACCGAACAGCGCGTGTTCCTCAACGACGGCCATCTACGCCGGGGGACGCCACTGAAGCGGAAGACGTACGGGCACAGCGATGCCATCGAGTGTGGAAGCTTGGCGCATTCTCCCGGGGTCAGGTCTTGAACGTTGCGGGGTCAGGTCTTGAATCATGCAGTCGGCCATCGCGCCGTCGGCAAAGCGCACGATTCAAGACCTGACCCCGGGCGTCGATGCGCCGTCGCGCGGCGACAATGCGATCCCATGTCTTCGAACGCCCGCCTCGTCCAGCGCGTCGGCCTCGCCGTCGCCATCATCGCCCTCGTGCTGGCTGTCGCTGCCTGGCTGCGCCCCGGGCCGGACGACGAAGTCGACGCCGTCGAGCACCAGCGCGAGATGCAGCAGCTCGAACGGCTGGGCGGCCGGGCCAGCGTACGGACGGCGGAGTTCGACCAGTGGCTGTCCTCGCTGTGGCACGGGCGGCGCTTGGCTGCCACGCTGGCGGTGCTGGGCCTGGTCGTGGGCGGCGCCTGCTGGCGCATCGGCGCACTGATGGCCGAAGACGACAGCGCAAGCGAGGCTTGAGCCCGCAGCATTGCCGACTGCACGATTCAAGACCTGACCCCGCAACGTTCAAGACCTGACCCCGGAACGGTCGGACCCCGGAACGGTCGCCGGAATGCGAGAAGGCGCCCGCGGGCGCCTCAGCGGAGCCGAGCGGGAGGCTCAGACCTGCATGTTCATGATGTCCGTGTAGGACTGCACCAGCCGGTTGCGCACCGAGATCGCGGCCTGGAAGCCGATCTGGGCCTTCTGCATCGTCACCATCGTCTGCTCGAGGCTGACGGTGGGGTTGTCCATCTGCAGCTCGTTCTGCATCCAGCTGGCCTGGTTCTGCAGGTCGCTGACGCCCTTGAGCGCGTCCGACAGGGCCGTGCCGAAGCCGGCCTTGCCGGCGGCTCCCGCGCCGGTGGCGCCCGCCGACGAGCCGAGCGGGCTCGAACCGCCGGCGATCGGGGTGCCGTCCGTCTTCAGGCCGGCGCGCGCGACGGCGGCGGCGAAGTCGAAGGGCTTGAGTCGGACGTCCATCGTCATGAGGCGCTCCTCGTCGCCCCCGCGCGCGGGCGACGGCCGGCCGCCGGGAAGGCGGGCAGGGCGCGTGCGAGGCGGAGGACGGGTTCGGCTGGCATGGTCTGAACTTTAGCGATCGGGCCTGTAACAGAAGAAGAGATCTGCTGGCCGAATGGCGCCTTTCTCGTGGCTTCGCCCGATAGGTCGAGGCTAAAGAATGCTTCCATCGCGCCGAGGCTGGGTCTTTCCCTGTCCGGCGCCAGCGAACAAACCAGCCCTCTCTCGCCGCCTCCATGGAACAAGCTCTCGCCCCTGCCGTTCCCCTCGCCGTCACGCCCGGCCCGCTCGATCGCATGATGGCGATGCCCGCCAGCGCGAAGATGAAGCTGGGCGCCGGCGTCGCCGGCCTGGCCGCGGTGATCGTGGCGATCTGCCTGTGGAGCTCGCAAGGCGACTACCGCGTGCTGTTCGCCAACCTGCCGGACAAGGAAGGCGGCGCCGTCGTCGCCCAGCTGGCCACGATGCAGGTGCCCTACAAGTTCGCCGAGGGCGGCACCGCCATCCTGGTGCCCGCCGACAAGGTCAACGAGGTGCGCCTGAAGCTGGCTTCCGCCGGGCTGCCCAAGTCCAGTGTCGTCGGCTTCGAGCTGATGGACAACGCCAAGTTCGGCCAGACCCAGACCCAGGAGCGCGTGAACCTGCAGCGCGCGCTCGAGGGCGAGCTCACCCGCAC
>DATCRO010000279.1:0-4783 GCA_036569025.1 Burkholderiaceae bacterium | reverse complement strand
TGCGCGCCCAGGACAAGCTGGGCCTGCCGCAGGGCACGATCAAGGCCACCGTGCTGATCGAGACCATCCTCGCCGCGTTCGAGATGGACGAGATCCTGTACGAGCTGCGCGAACACAGCGCGGGCCTGAACGCCGGCCGCTGGGACTACATCTTCAGCTGCATCAAAAAGTTCAAGGTCGACACCGACTTCTGCCTGGCCGAGCGCTCCAAGGTCACGATGACGTCGCCGTTCATGCGCGCCTACGCGCTGCTGCTGCTCAAGACCTGCCACAAGCGCGGCGCGCCGGCCATCGGCGGCATGAGCGCGCTGATCCCGATCAAGAACGATCCGGAGAAGAACGCCATCGCGATGCAGGGCATCATCAACGACAAGAAGCGCGACGCCGGCGACGGCTACGACGGCGGCTGGGTGGCGCACCCGGGCCTGGTCGAGCCCGCGATGAAGGAGTTCCTGGCGGTGCTGGGCGACAAGCCCAACCAGTGGGAAAAGCAGCGTGACGACGTCAACGTGGCAGCGGCCCAGCTGCTGGATTTCCAGCCCGAGACGCCCATCACCGAAGCGGGCCTGCGCAACAACATCAACGTCGGCATCCACTACCTGGGCGCCTGGCTGGCCGGCAACGGCTGCGTGCCGATCCACAACCTGATGGAGGACGCGGCCACCGCCGAGATCAGCCGCTCGCAGGTCTGGCAGTGGATCCGCAGCCCCAAGGGCGTTCTGGACGACGGCCGCAAGGTGACGGCCGAGATGGTGCGTCCGCTGGTGGGCGAGGAGCTCGCGCGCATCAAGGCGACCGGCGCCGTCGGGCAATTCGACCGCGCCGCGCAGATCTTCGAGAAGATGAGCACCGATTCGGCCTTCGCCGAGTTCCTGACGCTGCCGCTGTACGAGGAAGCCTCGTTCTGATCGACGTCCGCGCGTTGCGACCAGGCCGCCCGCGGGCGGCCTTTTTCATGCGCGTCAGTCGTACAGCGACCAGACGATGCCCAGGTTCTTGGTCCGGCTGCGCAGCGTGTGGCGCGCGGCGATCTCGCGGCGCACGCTGTCGTCGACGTCGTAGATGTCGGCCAGGCGGTCGATGTACCAGACGCGCCCGTGCGTGGCCAGGCTCGCGCGCAGCGTGGCGATGTCCTCGGGCTCGATGCGCGGCGCGCCGAGGTTGGCGACGTACTGGCGCGGCAGGCCCAGCGCCGGGAACGGGCCGGGCAGGACCAGCACCTGCGGGAACGCCGGGTCGCGGGCATAGTAGGCCAGCGGCACGCTCAGCTCGTTGGGCACCACGACGACCAGGTCCCCGGGCCGGGCCTGTCGCGCGATCGCCTGCACGATGCCGCGCCAGTCCTCGCGCTGCGTGCCATAGAGCCAGTACGTGCCTTTCAGGCTCAGGCCCGTCACCACCACGATGGCGGCGGCGCGCCAGGCGCGCGCGGGCAGGGCGGCCACCGCGCCGATGGCCGCGGCCAGCATGGCCAGCGGCGTCATCCACTCGAACAGGCGGTCGATGAAGATCGGCTTGACCAGGAAGCTGAAGGCCAGCACCACCGACAGCGGCAGCAGCAGCACGATGGCGATGAACAGCGCCTGGGGCCGGCATCGCTTCCACGTCAGCGCGAGTCCGGCCAGCATCAGCGCGCCGAAGCCGGCGAGCGTCGAGTCGCTGCCGCCGGTGACGAGGTACCACGCGGCCATCAGGTCCTTCGGCTCCGCGCGCACCCAGAACGCCGTGGCCGAGACGTGCGACATCTGCTGGGCCAGGCGCGCCAGGAAGGGCGAGAAGATGGCCAGGGCGCCCAGGCCCGCCGCGGCCAGCACCAGCGCCTCGCGGCCGTGCCGGCCTCGCGTGTGCACGAGCAGCGTCACGGTCATGCCGACCCAGATGCCGAGGGCGACGATGGCGCCCGTGTCGTGCATCCAGAGCGTGGCGCCGGTCGACGCGGCCAGCGTGGCGGCCGGGGCCGACACGTCATGCGTGCCGTCGCGGCCTGCCAGGAACCGTTCCAGCAGCGACCATGCGGCGAGGATCGCGAGGGTGGCGAACAGCGTCTCGAGCGCGTAGGGGCGCGCCTGCTGCGCATAGGCGACGCTGCCGGTGTTGACCGCCAGGAACAGCGCGGCCACCAGGGCGGTGACGTCGCGGCCCGGCAGCGAGCGCAGCACGCGCCCGGCGCACCCCACGACGGCGATCACGAGCACGCCTGCCAGCACCGACAGCGAGCGCAGCGCGGCCTCCGAAGCGCCGAACAGCTGGCGCCAGCCGGCCAGCATCGAGTAGTACATCGGCGGATGCGTCTCGTAGCGCGGCACGTCCGTCCACAGCTGGTGCAGCGTCAGCGCCGAGAACCAGGCGCTGTACGTCTCGTCCAGCCACAGCGAGCGGCTGGCCAGCGTCGGCAGTCGCAGCAGCAATCCCAGCAGGCAGACGGCGGCGACGGCCGGCCAGAACACGCGCGGGCGCAGGCGGTGGGCGTCGACGCCGGCAGCGGGCGAGGCAGCGCGAAGAACGAGGCGTTGGAACGGCACGGCAGCGAGGCAGGATCCGGGCAAGGTCGGGCGACGAGCCCGCCGGGATGTTAGCGGTGCATGGTGCCGGCGTCGGGGCCCGCGCCCGCCGCGGGCGCCAATCACGTGTCATCCTGCGCGAAGTCGCAGGATCCACGCTGGCGAACGAGGTGCCTCAGGGCAAGGTGCATCCTGCGACTGCGCGCAGGATGACGCCTCGTGCGCGCCCGGCGGCCTCGGGCCGCGCCGACGTCGTCAGTTCGCCCAGACGATCTTGCCCGCCCCCGAGGTCCACTTGTCGAAGTTGGCCACGTAGCGCGTCTCCAGCACGTTGCGCTTGACCTTGAACGTCGGCGTGATCAGCCCGTTCTCCACCGTCCACGGCTCGGTCATGAGGACCAGCACCTCGAGCTGCTCGTGCGGGTCGAGGCCGTGGTTGACGGTGAGCAGGTGGTTGGCCATCGCGTCCTCCAGCGCGGCGCGGCCCGCCGGATCGCGCGCCTTGGCGGCCGCGTCCTCGTTGAGCATGAGCATCGCGAACGGCTGCGGGTAGTTGGCGCCGACCACGCAGCAGGCTTCGATGGCGGGGCTGGTGACCAGCTTGTCCTCGATGGGCGCCGGCGCCACGTACTTGCCCTTGCTGGTCTTGAACAGGTCCTTCACGCGGCCCGTGATGCGCATCCAGCCGTCCGCCTCCAGCGCGCCCTTGTCGCCGGTGTGCAGCCAGCCGTCGGCGGTGAACGCCGCGGCGCTCAGCTCGGGCTCCTTGTAGTAGCCCAGCATCAGGCAGCCCGTCTTGACCTGGATCTCGCCGGTGGCCGGATCCAGCCGCGACTCGACGCCGTCGTACGGCAGCCCCACCGTGCCGGGCCGGCGCGAGTCGGCCAGCGTGGCGTGCGATACGCCGCAGTTCTCGGTCATGCCGTAGACCTCGATGATGTCCAGGCCCAGCGTGGAGTACCAGCGAAGCAGGTCGGGCGGCATCGGCGCCGCGCCGCCGGCGGCGTAGCGGCAGGCGTCCAGGCCCAGCGCCTTGAGGATCTTGCGGCGGATCAGGCGACCGGCGAACGGGATCTTGAGCAGGCGCTCGAGCCGCTGCGGCGGCATCTTCGCGTGGATGCCCTGCTGGAACTTGACCCACAGGCGCGGCACGGAGAAGAACGTGGTCGGACGCGCCCGCTGCAGGTCGCGCGCGAAGGTCTGCAGGCTCTCGGCGAAGAACAGGTGCAGGCCCGTGGCCAGCAGGCCGTGCTCGACCAGCGCGCGTTCGGCCACATGGGCCAGCGGCAGGTAGCTGAGCATGCGCGCGTCCGAGTTCAGCGAGATGCGCTTCAGCCCGGCGTCGATCGCCCAGGCGAAGTTGTCGAAGCTGTGCATCACGCCCTTGGGCATGCCGGTGGTGCCGGACGTGTACATGATGGTGGCCAGGTCGCCGCCCTCGCGCACCGGGTGGCCGGGCAGGGGCGCGGTGCGGCCGACGATCTCGTCCCAGCGCATGTCCACCCGCGCCTGCACGTCCTCGGGCGACAGCGGATAGCTGATGCACGGCAGGCCGGCCGGCACGCCCGGGCGCATCGCCTCCCAGTCGTCGAGCTTGCCCAGGAACAGGAGCCTGGCCTCGCTGTGCTGCAGGATCTGCGTGATGGTGCCGGCGGCCAGCGTCGGATACAGCGGCACCGAGACGTAGCCGGCCATCCAGATCGCGAAGTCGCTCATGAGCCACCACGCGCAGTTCTTGGACAGGATCGCGATGCGCGCGCCCGGCTCGAACCCCTGCTGGCGCAGGAAGGCGGCCATGCGGCGCGACTCGTCGACCATGTCCTTCCAGGTGAATTCCTTGAGCAGCCCGCCGCCCATGGGCTGGGTGAACACGGTGCGGTCGGGCGTCGTGCGTTCCCAGTGGTACAGGCGCTGCAGGGCGAGGGAGGACGAGGGCGGTGGCGTCATGACGGGCGTGCGGCGAAGTCTCGAGCCAGACTAGTGGGGACTCGCTCGCGACGCCATGGTGAAAGCCCGCGCCGCGGCGGCCCGGCGGACGCCCGGCCAGCGCATTGGCCCGCAAGGTCAGTCGCGGCGCTGGTCCCGGGGCGGGCACGACGCCTGCTGGCGCTCCCCTTGGCCGTCGCGCACGTCGGCCGCCGTCGCCCGCGCCGACCTGTTAGCGTAGCGGGCGCGATCCCCTTTCCGCTTCCGCTTCGACGATGAACCTGTCCGAATCACTGGCCCTCGCACGACTTCGACTGGGTGCCTGGGCCTGGGCGCACGGCGCCGCCGCCCGGAAC
>DATCRO010000278.1:0-5694 GCA_036569025.1 Burkholderiaceae bacterium | reverse complement strand
TCGTTGACCTTGGCCTCGACCTTGCCCGACGCGACGCGCTTGCCTTCGTCGGTGTGCACCGTGCTCACGCCACCGGCCAGGCGATGGCGGTACTCGGCGAAGTCGGCGCTCTGGGCCTGGATGATCTGGTGCGCTTCCTCGCTCGACAGCTGCTTGGCGGTCTCGGCGCTGGGCACCTGCAACGTGACGCCGGACTTCATCCGGTTCATGTTGTCGCCGATGAACGCGGACGGGTTGTTGCGGTACAGCGAGACCAGCATCTGGTCCAGCGAGACGCCGCTCGGCTTGTTCGCGGCGGCCAGCGACGTCAGCGTGTCGCCGGGGTTGACCTTGACGGAGGACTCGCCCGCGTTGCTGCCGGCCGGAGACGGCGCTTCACGCTCGGCCGCCGCGGGCTTGGGCGCCGGCGTGGGCTTGGGGGCGGGCGCGGGCTTGGACGCGCGGGCGGCCGGCGCCGGCGACGGCGCCTGGACCGGTGCCGGCGGCGGCGCGAGCGCGACCTGCGGGGCGGGCGCGGGCGCCGGGGCCGCGGCGCGCGGCGCGGGCGGCGGCGATGCGAACACCGGCGCGGTGGCGGTGGTGCCCGGCTGGGCGGCGGTGTTGCGGCCCGGCGGGTCGATCAGCAGCGTGTACGAACGCGTGAGGTGGCCGGTGGACCAGGCGAAGTCGACGATGACGTCGACGAACGGCTCCTGGACGACCTTGTCGCTCGTCAGCACCAGCACCGGACGGCCGTCGGCACGACGCTGCAGCGCGATGGTGGCGCCCGCGAGCACCGCGTTGTATTCGACGCCGGACGCCTTGAAGGCTTCGGGAGACGCGAGGCTCACGCGCAGGGAAGACGCCTCTTCCGCGTTCAGGCTCGTCACCTCGATTTCGGCGCGCAGGGTCTCGCCCAGAACGGATTGCACGTTCACGCGCCCCAGGCCCAGTGCGGAAGCACCGGTCGACAGGAGGACCAGGGCGGCGGCGGCCATGACGTTCAGCGCGCGACCTTTGGTGACCAACGAGCGATTCTTCAATTTGTATCCCGAATGCAAATGGGCGATCTCGGCAAGACCGCCGTGAATGACAGATCTCTCGACGAGTTCATCGGTCACAGACGTGGGCAATAAAGGCCCACGCTCGTCAGGGAAAAGACCTTAGCACCAGGCAGATACGCTGACAAGCTCATCCGTGAAGCCTTCGCCTGCGCAACCGACCGCCGTTTTGGCCCGATCCCTGTCCGAATATTCTCGCACTTCGGCGCCGGGTTTAACCAGCGCAGGCGCGCATTTTGCCTGCGCCGCGGCCGCCGCAAGCGCGGAGTTAACCCCGAAAATACTCGAATACGACACGCACGGCCGTATTTCCTGCGTCCCGCCGGTCGCTCAACCGTAACAAGACATTTCGTGTGTAGGGTTTGGCGTGCGCGCAACGATCTCCCGACGTTGCGCGCCCGAAAACGCCTTGCGGCGTGGATTACTTGTCGAGAAGAATGCGCAGCATCCGGCGCAGCGGCTCGGCCGCTCCCCACAGCAATTGGTCGCCAATGGTGAATGCGCCGAGATATTCCGGGCCCATCGCGAGTTTGCGGATGCGGCCGACGGGAATCGTCATCGTGCCCGTGACGGACACGGGCGTGAGGTCGCGCAAGGTCGCCTCGCGAGTATTCGGAACCACCTTCACCCACTCGTTGTCGGCGGCGATCATCGCTTCGATGTCGGCCAGCGGCACGTCCTTCTTCAACTTGAATGTGAGCGCCTGGCTGTGGCAGCGCATCGCGCCGACGCGCACGCAGAAACCATCGACGGGAACCGCCGGCGTGCCGAAACCATCGCCCTGGCCGAGAATCTTGTTGGTCTCGGCCATGCCCTTCCATTCTTCCTTGGACGTGCCGTTGCCCAGGTCCTTGTCGATCCAGGGAATCAGCGAGCCGCCCAGCGGGACGCCGAAATTCTTCGTTTCCTCGGCCGACAGTGCGCGCTGCTTCTCGACGACCAGGCGGTCGATCTCGAGGATCGCGCTCTTGGGATCATCGAGCAGCGAGCGAACCGATGCGTTGAGCGTGCCGTACTGCGTCAGCAGCTCGCGCATGTGCTGCGCGCCGCCGCCGGAGGCCGCCTGGTAGGTCTGCGTGCTCATCCACTCGACCAGGCCCGCCTTGTACAGCGCGCCCACGCCCATCAGCATGCAGCTGACGGTGCAGTTGCCGCCGATCCAGTTGCGCTGGCCCTTGGCGAGCGCGTTCTTGATGACGGGCATGTTGACGGGATCGAGCACGATGACCGAGTCGTCCGTCATGCGCAGCGACGACGCGGCGTCGATCCAGTGGCCGTTCCAGCCGGCCGCGCGCAGCTTGGGGAAGACCTCGGTGGTGTAGTCGCCGCCCTGGCAGGTGATGACGATGTCGCAGCGCTTGAGCGCGTCGATGTCGAACGCGTCCTTCAACGTCGTCTCGTTCCTGGCCTGCGCCGGGGCCTTGCCGCCCACCGCGCTCGTCGAGAAGAAGACCGGTTCGATGAGCGCGAAGTCGCCTTCGGCCTGCATCCGCTCCATCAGCACCGAGCCGACCATGCCGCGCCAGCCTACGAGTCCTACCAATGCCATGTCGTTCGCCTTGTCGCGTGACCCTGCACGCATATTGAACGTTGTCGATCAAGGCTCCGTCCGGAGCCACCGCTTGTCCTGCTTCCCGCCCTGCGACTCGCGTCGCCTGGGAACCATCTTGGAGGAAGCAGGGGCGAAGCGAGTCGGAGCGTCAGCTCGTGGTTTTGATCGTGGTGGTGGTGATCGCCTGGGCGCGGATGGCCGCGACCACGGCGTCGCCCATCTCGCGCGTGCCGACCGTGCGCATGCCCGCCGACGCGATGTCGACGGTGCGCAGGCCCGCTTCCAGCACCGAGCTCACCGCGGACTCGATTCGGTCGGCGGCGCTGGCTTGCTGGAGGGTGTAGCGGAGCATCATGGCGGCAGACAGTATTGTAGCCAAAGGATTGGCGATGCCCTTGCCCGCGATGTCGGGCGCGCTGCCGTGGCTGGGCTCGTACAGGCCCTTGTTGGCCGCGTCCAGCGAGGCCGAGGGCAGCATGCCGATCGAGCCGGTGAGCATCGCGGCTTCGTCGGACAGGATGTCGCCGAACATGTTGCCGGTGACGACGACGTCCAGCTTCTTGGGCGCCTTCACCAGCTGCATCGCGGCGTTGTCGACATACATGTGGTCGAGCTCGACGTCCGGATAGTGGGCGTGCACCTCGGTGACGACGTCGCGCCAGAACTGGAAGGTCTCCAGCACGTTGGCCTTGTCGACGCTGGTCACCTTGCGGCCGCGCTTGCGCGCCGCCTGGAACGCGACATGCGCGATGCGCTCGATCTCGGGGCGGCTGTAGCGCATCGTGTCGAACGCTTCGTCGGCGCCCGGGAAGTGGCCGTCGACGGCGGTGCGGCGGCCGCGCGGCTGGCCGAAGTAGATGTCGCCGGTGAGCTCGCGGATGATCAGGATGTCCAGCCCCGACACCAGCTCCGGCTTCAGGCTGGACGCATGCGTCAGCTGGGGATGGCAGATCGCCGGACGCAGGTTGGCGAACAGCTGCAGGTGCTTGCGCAGGCCCAGGATCGCCTGCTCGGGGCGCAGGTGGCGCTCGAGCTTGTCGTACTTGAAGTCGCCCACGGCGCCGAACAGGATGGCGTCGGCCGCCTTGCACAGCGCCAGCGTCGATTCGGGCAGCGGATGGCCATGGTTGGCGTAGGCGGTGCCGCCGACGTCGGCGAACTCGGCCTCGAACGGCAGCTCGAGCGCGTGGAGCACCTTGACGGCCTCCGCGATGATCTCGTGGCCGATGCCGTCGCCGGGGAGGATTGCGATCTTCATGTCAGTGCGTCTCGTTGGAATCGGTGGAAGCGTCCGCGCGGTCCTGGCGGGACGGCGCGAAGGCGGAGGTGTCGGCGAGCCAGTGCGACAGCGCGTGCTCGCAGGTCTTCATGACGACGTAGGCGGCCATCGCGAGGTAGCCGTTGGCCACCAGCTCGACGAGCTGCCGCGCCCCGCCGTCGGCCAACGCCATGACCCCGTTGTCGAGGATCAGTTCCGCGTTCGCGCGCAGCAGGTGCAGCAGGTTGAGCGTGACCATGCCGAAGCAGCAGAACGCCAGGCCCAGCACGACGAACGCGAGCCACGGACGGCCCAGGACGACGCGCTGGAAATGGCGTCGCAGCTGGAGCGCGCGCGGCCAGGCCATGTCCGTCCACCGGTCAGCCGACCAGCCGGTGGCCCAGCCACGGCATCTTCGCGAGCCGCTCGGCCTCGTAGCCGCGGATCTTGTCGGCATGGCGCAGCGTCAGGCCGATGTCGTCGAAGCCGTTGACCAGGCAGTACTTGCGGAACGCCTGGACGTCGAACGGGATCTCGGCGCCGTCGGGCTTGGCCACGACCTGGCGCGGCAGGTCGATCGTGAGCTTGTAGCCGACGAAGGCGTTGACCTCGTCGAACAGCTTGGCCACCGCGTCTTCCGGCAGCACGATGGGCAGCAGGCCGCTCTTGAAGCAGTTGGTGAAGAAGATGTCGGCGAAGCTGGGTGCGATGATGGCGCGAAATCCGTACTGGTCGAGCGCCCAGGGCGCGTGCTCGCGGCTGGAGCCACAGCCGAAGTTGCGGCGCGCGAGCAGCACCGAGGCGCCCTGGTAGCGCGGCTGGTTCAGCACGAAGTCGGGATTGGGCACGCGCGCGGCCGGATCCTGGCCGGGGTAGCCCGGATCCTTGTAGCGCCACTCGTCGAACAGGTTGGGCCCGAAGCCCGTGCGCTTGATCGACTTGAGGAACTGCTTGGGGATGATCGCGTCGGTGTCGACGTTCTCGCGATCCATCGGGGCGACGAGGCCGGTGTGCAGGGTGAACGCTTGCATGGTTGAAGATTCCTACGAAGTCGAGCTGCCTGCGGCCGCCGCGCTCGGCCGCTCCGGAGCAAGGCCGCAGCCCCCTCGGGGGGCGGTCAGCGGTACACCGCGGACGGGGGTCGTCATGTCGTTCAAATGTACTTGCGCGCGTCGACGAAGTGGCCGTGCAGCGCGGCGGCCGCGGCCATTGCCGGGCTCACCAGGTGCGTGCGGCCGCCGGCGCCCTGCCGGCCCTCGAAGTTGCGGTTGCTGGTGGACGCGCAGCGCTCGCCCGGCTCGAGCCGGTCGGCGTTCATGGCCAGGCACATCGAGCAGCCCGGCTCGCGCCATTCGAAGCCGGCGCTGGTGAAGACCTTGTCCAGGCCCTCGCGCTCGGCCTGCTCCTTGACGAGGCCCGAGCCCGGCACCACCATCGCCAGCCGCACGTTCTCGGCGATGCGCCCGCCCACGCGGCGCACCACGGCGGCGGCCTCGCGCAGGTCCTCGATGCGGCTGTTGGTGCACGAGCCGATGAAGACCTTGTCGATGCGGATGTCGGCGATCGCCTTGTTCGGCTCGAGCGCCATGTAGGTCAGCGCCCGCTCCATCGCGCCGCGCTTGACGTCGTCCTTCTCGCGCTCGGGATCGGGCACGCGGTCCTCGATCGACAGCACCATCTCCGGCGACGTGCCCCAGGTGACCTGCGGGCGGATCGTGGCGGCGTCGATGTCGACGACGCGGTCGAAGTGCGCGCCCGCGTCCGAGTGCAGGTTGCGCCAGCAGGCCACCGCCTGCTCCCATTCGACGCCCGACGGCGAGAACGGGCGTCCCTGGACGTAGGAC